>NZ_VFTA01000029.1:0-83059 GCF_007003935.1 Mesorhizobium sp. WSM4310 | reverse complement strand
ACCCCGAACCCAGGGGCGCCCCGTCAATTCCTGAGCGAGACGCCGTGGCAAGGGGCAACAGGCTCCGGCCTCGACGCGTCCGTGGTTTGGATTTTTCGGTGACGGGATCGGCGCGCCACAGGGTTCGGGGTATCTCCGGGCGACAGGCGGTCGACCGTATTGGAACGTGGATGCCCCAGGACAAGGCAAAGAAGCAAGCCAGCCGGGCCAAGGCGCAAGCCAGCCGCGATCCGGCGGTCGTGCGCAGGGCGGATGCGGCGCACTTTCCCGGGTCCAGTGTTCATGCCTCGCTCGCCAGCGAGATTGGTCTGCGGATCGTGCGCGGCGACTATCCGCCCGGCAGCATCCTGCCCAACGAGGCCAAATGGGCCGAGACGTTCAACGTCAGCCGCTCGGCGGTGCGCGAGGCGATCAAAATGCTGATGGCCAAGAGTCTTTTGGCATCACGTCCCAAGATCGGCAGTTGGGTCGAACCGAAGGAGCGCTGGAACCTGCTCGACCGCGACGTGCTCGCCTGGTACGCGACCGCACCCGACCGTGAAACCTTCCTGCGCACCGTGCAGGAGTTCCGCCATATCATCGAACCGGAAGCATCCGCCTTTGCCGCCATGCGGCGCAGCGACGAGCAGATGGCCGAGATCAGCCTGGCCTGCCGCGAGATGGGCGAGGCTGCGAACCTGCCGGAACGCATCCGTGCCGACACGCGGTTCCACCTCGCCATCCTGCGGGCCTCGGGCAACGACCTTCTGGTGCCGCTCGGCGTGCTGATCGAGTCCGCGCTCGACCATCTCTTCGTCTTCACGACACGCCAGATCAGCGACCAGACCCGGGCGCAGAAACTGCACGAGGCGATCGAGAAGAACATCCGCCTGCAACGGCCGGCGGCGGCGCGCAATGCCGTGCACAAGCTGCTCGCCGACACCGATGAGGGGATCGGCAGCCGGCGGCGGTAGCCGTCCGGCGGTTAGAGCAATTCCAGGAAAAGTGTGAAACGGTTTTCCCGGGAAAAGCGCATAGCGCTTTCCCTGGGGAATTGCGTCAAACAAAGAGTTACAGCCTTAGATCGTCTGCTTCTTGCCATCCTTGGTCGGCATCAGGTCGACGCCGTTGACCTTGCCGATATGGGTCGCCAGCATCGGCACGAACTGTTCGGCCGGGCCGGTGGCATGGGCGCCGGCGAAGGAGTTCTTGGTGGCGTTGCCGAGCGGGTTGGCGATGCCGGCGGCACCCGCCATCGATTCCAGATAAGTCAGGTCCTTGAAGGCGTTGGCGATGGTGAATTTGTGGGCGTCGCGGTCGCCTTCCAGTGTCCAGCGCATGAAGGTCTGGTAGAAGCCGCAATCCATGCGGCCATTGCGGATGACGCTGTCGAAACGCGGTGGCGAGATGCCGACCTTTTCGGCCAGGGCCAGCGCCTCGGAATAGATGGCGGCGTAGCCCAGCGAGATGAAATTGTTGAGCAGCTTCATGCGGTGGCCATCGCCGGTGTCACCGATGTGCACGATGCGGCCGGCCCAGGTCTCGATCACCGGCTTGACCCTTGCAAAGACGGCGTCGGGTGCGCCGACCATGGCGTCGAGCGTGCCTTCCCAGGCTTCTTTCGGTGTGCGACTCAGCGGCGCGTCGACAAAGTCGATGCCCAGCGCCTTGAGTTCGGCCGCAAGCGCCACGGTAGAGACCGGGTCCGAGGTCGAACAATCGACAACGACCGAGCCTTTCTTCAAGCCTTCCTTGAGGCCGCCGGGGCCTCGGATGATGGCCTCCACTTCGCGCGAACCGGTGACGCAGATGAAGACGATATCGGACGCCACTGCCACATCGTGCGAGGTCGATGCTTCCCTGGCGCCGCGGCCAAGAAGGTCCTCTGCCGGCTTGCGGTTCTTGCGGCCAAGGAATGTCAGGGGATAGCCCTTGTCGACGATGTTCTTGGCAATGCCGTGCCCCATCAGGCCAAGGCCGATGAAGCCGATCTTTTCGCGCGCGGTGGTGGTGTTCATGTCGTCGTCCTATTCCGGATTATCGATAATTGCGCCGCTGTTTTACCCATATGCGGTTGCAGAAAGCAATATTGTCTGACAATAGACGGCAATTCCAGAGCCTGTCATGGAGACCACAATGACGAAGCGGATCATGTTCACCGGCGGCAGCGGCAAGGCTGGGCGTCATGTCGTGCAATATCTTGTCGAACAGGGCTGTCAGGTGCTCAACATCGACACCAAGCCGCTCGACAATCCCAAGGTGCGCACGCTGATCACCGACATCACCGATAGCGGGCAGGTGTTCAACGCGCTGTCGAGCTATATGGGATTGCACGAATTCGACCCGTCGCTGCGCCCGCAACCGGTGGATGCGGTGGTGCATTTCGCCGCCATCCCGCGCATCATGATCACGCCGGACAATGAAGTGTTCCGCATCAATGCGATGGGCACCTACAATGTCATCGAGGCCGCGGTGAAGCTCGGCATCCGCAAGGTGATCGTCGCTTCCTCGGAGACGACCTATGGCCTAGTGTTCGCCAACGAGCCGCGTGACCCCAAATATTTCCCGCTCGACGAGGAGTATGACGTCGACCCAATGGACAGTTATGCGCTGTCCAAGGTCGTCAACGAGAAGACGGCGCGAGCCTTCGCGCAGCGCAATGGCACCGACATCTATGCCTTGCGCATCGGCAATGTCATCGAGCCGCATGAATATTTGCTGTTCCCGAAATGGTTCGCCGATCCGGGTTTCCGCAAGCGCATCGCCTGGAGCTATGTCGACGCGCGCGATCTCGGCCAGATCACGCTGCGCGCCATCGAGAAGGACGGGCTCGGCTACCAGGTGTTCAACGCCGCCAATGACGACACTTCGTCCGACCTGCCGACGGCCGAACTTTTGCGGCGGTTTTATCCGGATGTGCCGGTCAAGGCCGAACTCGGCGAATACGAGACGCTGCTTTCCAATCGCAAGGCGCGCGACATGCTCGACTTCCGTCCGGAGCATAGCTGGCGCAAATATGTCAAATAGGCCGAACGGGGATAAAATCGCGGCTGGGTTGTGCATAGAAGCGGGCTTTGCGGCCCAACGCCCGCGCCGCGCTTGACAGCTTCCGCAAACCGGCCTTTCTGAAGTCCATGCGGGACGCAAAGCCGAACAAGGAAAGACCGCCGAAAAAGCCGGCATCCGCCGAGCGCCAGGCCGGCGTTCGCCGATCCGATGCGGCGCGCATTCCCGGCGCCAGCGTGCACACGTCGCTGGCCAGCGAAATTGGCCTGCGGATCGTGCGCGGCGACTATCCGCCCGGCACCATTCTGCCCAATGAGGCGAAATGGTCGGAAACCTTCAGCGTCAGCCGGTCGGCGGTGCGCGAGGCGATCAAGATGCTGATGGCCAAGAGCCTTTTGGCTTCACGCCCGAAGATCGGCAGTTGGGTCGAGCCCAGGGAACGCTGGAACCTGCTCGACCGCGACGTGCTCGCCTGGTACGCGACGTCGCCCGACCGCGAGGTGTTCCTCAAGACGGTGCAGGAGTTCCGCCACATCATCGAGCCGGAAGCCAGCGCCTTCGCGGCCATGCGGCGGACCGACGAGCAGATGGCCGAGATCAGCCAGGCCTGCCGCGAGATGGGGGAGGCGGCCAGCCTGCAGGAGCGCACGCGCGCCGATACGCGTTTTCACCTGGCCATCCTGCGGGCTTCCGGCAACGACCTCCTGGTGCCGCTCGGCGTGCTGATCGAGTCGGCATTCGACCATCTCTTCACCTTCACCACACGGGCGGTCGACGACCTCAATCACGTGCAGAAGCTGCATGAGGCGATCGAGAGGAACATCCGGCTGCAACGCCCGGACGCGGCGCGCGCCGCGGTGCGCAAGCTGCTCGCCAACACCGACAACGTGATCAAGTCGCGCTAGGGTGTTGATGTTCAGGTGATGCCGGCCTGCGAACGGCAGTTTTTCTCGGCTCGGCCTGACCTGAATCTCAACACACCCAGCTGGAACTAATCTTCCTTCTCGCGGCCGAAGGCCACGCGCAGTTCGTCCTTGGCGCGCTCAAGCACTCGTCTGCGCGCGGCGGGCAGGTTCTTGCCGGCACGGTTGATATAGAAATTCAGCATCGACATGGCGGATTGGAAAGGTTCGGCCTTGCGGCGATGGCTGTGTTCGGCCGACCGTTTGAGCGAGGCGGCGATCTTCCTGGCATCGTCGGACTCGAAGATGTGATCCTCGAGATCCATGGCGTCGCTCTGCTCGGTCACCTCGGCCGACCATTTCTGCCTGGCAGCGGTCATGGCTGGGACTCCTTTGCGGCTTGATGATCGGGAAACTCCAGACATCGGCGTCGGTTCCAGTCTTCCTAGCCACTCTGGAGCCACGGATTTGCCGGCCGTGGCGCTGCTGCGTCCCGAGAATGCGCCGATAGTGGCGCAAACGGCAGCCGGTTTTTCGTAACCGTCGACAGGAAACGCCTTTGACCCGAACCGACTTGAGCCGGCCAAGCCCCGGCATAGACAGTTCCTACGCCTGGATGCGCCTGGCGATCTCGATGGTGCTGGCGACGATCGGTGCGGTCGGCATGTGGGCCGTCGTGGTTGTGCTGCCCGCGGTGCAGGCCGAGTTCGGCGTCGACCGCGCCGCGGCATCCATGCCCTACACAGCGACCATGGTGGGCTTCGCCGCCGGCAATGTGCTGGTCGGCCGCGCCATCGATCGCATGGGGTATTGGATCCCGGCGCTGATTTCCTCCGTAGCACTCTCGGCCGGCCTCCTGCTTGCCGCACTTTCGACCTCGATCCTGCAATTCACCCTTGCCCAGGGTGTGCTGATCGGTGTCGGCACGTCAGTGATCTTCGGGCCGCTCATCGCCGACATCTCGCGCTGGTTCAACCGCCGGCGCGGCGTCGCGGTAACGGCGGCGGCGGCCGGCAATTACCTCGCCGGCGCGCTCTGGCCGACCATCATGCCGACGCTGATCAAGGTGGAAGGCTGGCGCTTCACCTATGCGGCCATCGGCATCTTCTGCCTGGTCACCATGGTGCCGCTGGTGCTGATGCTGCGGCGCGGCGCTCCGGAGGCTGCCGCTGCTGGGTCGCCGGGAAGCCGGTCTGTGCAACCGATTCCAATGTCGCCGGCGGCGCTGCAGGCGCTGCTGGTTATCGCCGGCCTTGGCTGCTGCGTGGCGATGTCGATGCCGCAGGTGCACATCGTCGCCTATTGCATGGATCTTGGATACGGCATTGCGCATGGCGCCGACATGCTGTCGATCATGATGGCGGCGGGCATCGTCAGCCGGCTTGCCTCGGGCTTCGTTGCCGATCGCATCGGCGGCGCCAAGACCCTGGTCATCGGCTCGGTGCTGCAATGCCTGTCGCTGCTGTTCTATATTCCGTTCGACGGGCTCGCCTCGCTCTATGTCGTGTCGCTGGTATTCGGCCTGTCGCAAGGCGGCATCGTGCCCTGCTATGCGATCATCGTGCGCGAATATCTGCCGGCCAAGGAGGCCGGCCAGCGTATCGGCATCGTCATGATGGCGACGATCTTCGGCATGGCGATCGGCGGCTGGATGTCGGGCTGGATCTACGACCTGACCGGCTCCTACGCCGTAGCCTTCCTCAATGGCATCGCCTGGAATTTGCTGAACATAGTGGCGATAGGGCTGTTCATGTGGAAGGCAAGGGGCAGGGCCGTCATGGCAGCCTGAGGCGCGCCTCGGCTTGACAATGGGCAAGGGCTGCGCGACCCCAGAGGCAAAGGGTTGCGGCAACAGGCCGGTGAGATGGCGACAGCTCAGATGATCGTATTGCGGGCGCGCTTCGGCGGCCATATGCGCGGGCGGTGGCCTTGATCAAGCCGCGCTCGCGCCGGGGCGGCGGCCGCCCGACCATATCGGATGTCGCGCGCAAGGCCGGCGTCGGCGCCATCACAGTGTCGCGGGCGCTGCGCGAGCCGGAGCGCGTCAGCCAGGATCTGCGCCGCCAGATCCAGGCCGCCATCGACGAACTCGGCTATGTGCCGGACCCCAATGCGCGGGCGCTGGCTTCGGCGCGTGCCGAGGTGTTCGGCGTGCTGGTGCCATCGTTGACCAACAACGTCTTCGCCGAGGTGGTGCGCGGCATCTATGACAGCCTGTCGGACAGTCCGTTCCGCATCCAGCTTGGCAACACCCACTATTCCGGGCTCGAGGAGGAGCGGCTCTTGCAGCTGTTCGGCTCGCAGCGGCCGGCAGCATTGATCGTCGCCGGCATCGACCAGACGCCAACCTCGCGAAAACTTCTGGAGAATGCCGGCTGCCCGGTGGTGCAGGTGATGGAGACCGGGCCCGATCCCATCGACATGATGGTCGGCTTCTCGCATCTCGACGGCGGCAGGACGGCGACCGAGCACCTGATCGAGATGGGGTATCGCCGCATCGGCTTCATCGGTGCGCGCATGGACCCGCGCTCGCAGCGACGCCTTGCCGGCTACCGCGCGGCGATGGAGAAGGCCGGACTGTTCGATCCGCGCCTGGTCACCACCACGCCGGTGCTGTCCAGCGTGCCGCTCGGCCGCGAATTGTTCCGCGATGCCCTGGCCAAGATGCCGACGCTCGACGGCGTGTTCTGCAACAACGACGACATCGCGCTCGGCGTGCTGTTCGAGTGCCATCGCGCCGCGATCGATGTGCCCAAGACCATCGGCATCGTTGGCTTCAACGATCTGGACATGATGCAGGTGGCGTTTCCCTCGATCACCAGCATCCGCACCTACCGCTACGAAATCGGCAGGCGGGCCGTCGCCATGGCGCTGGCGGCGATCGCCGGTGACCGACCGCAGGAGCGGGTCGTCGATCTCGGCTTCGAGCTCAAGCGCCGCGAGAGTACAGCCCGCTGAACCCGCTTTTTAGAAGGCGCTCAAATGGCGCTTTACACAACGCTATGGTAGCGCTACCATTTTTCAGAACGAGCCTCGCGTCCGAAGTGCTCCGCTTGTTTATTATACATAAGCAACAGCTCACGCTTGTTTATTATGTATAATATGATAGTTTTTCTTCGGTCGATGGGGACGGCAAAGGGGAGGTTGGCGCGAAGGTCGTTGGCACCTGACAGGCGTGACTGGGCAAGGCGGGAGGGCCTGCCGGAAACGCGGGAATTGCATAAAACTGAAGCAACAAATCAGAACTGCAATCGGGAGGATTATCGATGATCAAGTCACTCGTCGGTGGCATCGTTGCCGCCACTGCATTCGTAATGTTGAGCTCGTCGGCGATTGCTGCGGGTCCCGAAATCGTCAAGGGTCCGGCTGCCGAGCCTGACTGTTTCGCGCCCTGGGCAGCCGACACGCAATTCTTCAAGTTCCCCAAGAAGGCCGGGCCGTACCGCATCGCGCTGGCCAACGGCTATATCGCCAACACCTGGCGCATCCAGATGGTGCAGACCGCAAAGGCCTATGCGGCACAGAAGGACGTCGCCGCGAAGCTGAAGGAATTCAAGGTCGTCTCGACCGGTGAGGACGTGCCGGCGCAGATTTCGGCGATCAACAACTTCATCGATTCCGGTTATGACGCGATCGTCGTCAACGCGCAGAACCCGACCGCATTCGGGCCTGTGATCAAGCGCGCCAAGGAAGCCGGCGTCGTGCTGGTTGCCTTCGATAACATTCTCGACACCAAGGACGCCATCAACGTCAATGTCGACCAGAAGGGTCTTGGCGAACTATGGGGCAAATGGTTGATCTCCCATGTGCCGAATGGCGGCAAGATCCTCGAAGTGCGCGGCGTTGCCGGGACCTCGGTCGACACTGATCGCCACAACGGCATCCACGAGGTTCTCGATGCCTCCGGCAAGAAATGGGCCGTCACCGAGGTCGTCGGCAAGTGGGATGACGGCGTCGCGCAAAAAGCTTCGGCCGATGCGATCGCCACCAACGGCCCCTTCGACGGCGTTACCGGGCAGGGCGGGGACACCGGTATCGTGCAGGCGATGATCGATGCCAAGCATCCCTTCGTGCCGTTCGGCGGCGAGACCGAGAACGGCTTCCGCAAGTTCTGCGCGGCCCACGCGGCCGACGGGTTGAAATGCTCGTCAGCCGGTACCGGTCCGGCGCAGGTGGCGGTTGCCATCAAGACGGCGATCGCAGCGCTTGAAGGCAATGTCGTCCCGCAGTCGGTCAAGCTGCCGCTTGCCATCGTCGAGGATCCGAACTTCAAGGCAGGTCAGGATTTCTTCCCCGACCAATCCGATAATTTCTTCGTCGGCAATTCCTTCCCGACCTGCGGCATTAATTTCACCGCGCAGGAAATCATGGGCCAGACCAAGGCGGACCAGTAGCTGCAATCCCGGCGCCGTGAGATCTCCCGCGGCGCCGGTCACTTGATATGCTGATGATCAAAGCGCCCCGGGGAGGGCCGATGGACAGTGCGGTTCCGCTCTTCCGGATGGAAGGCATATCCAAGCGCTATGGTGGCGTGCGAGCTCTGGAAAAGGCGGAGCTTGTCGTCACATCCGGCAGCATCCACGCCATCCTTGGCGAAAACGGCGCCGGCAAGTCGACATTGATCAAGGTCATGGCCGGTGTCGTGGCGCCTGATGAGGGCCGCATGACGCTGGATGGCCGGGAGGTGACCTTCCTGTCGCCGGCCGCCGCCAACCAGGCAGGCATCGTTTGCATCTTCCAGGAGCTGTCGCTGGTTCCAGATCTCAGCGTCGCCGACAACATCGTCATTTCCGATCCGCCCAAACGCTTCGGCATGATCGACCGCGGGGCACAGCGACGCATCGCCGAGGAGGCGCTGGCGCGCGCGGGCGCGGCCGACATCCATCCGCTGGCGCTGGTCAAGGATCTGCCGCTGTCGCGCCGGCAGATGGTCGAGATCGCCAAGGCGCTGGCCAGGAAGCCGCGCATTCTCATCCTCGACGAGGCGACCTCGGCGCTGACGGCGGCGGATGTCTCGAAGATTTTTGGCGTCCTGAAGCGGCTGCGCGCGGAAGGGCTGGCACTGCTCTACATCTCGCACCGCATGAACGAGATCGCCGAACTTGCCGATCAGTGCACGGTGTTCCGCAATGGCCGCAATGTCGCCAGCTACAAGGCCGGCTCCAAGAGCGACAATGAGGTGGTCGAATTGATGATCGGCCGCGAATACAGTCACATCTTCCCGCCCAAGCCGGCGGCCGTGCCGGCTACAGCCGCACCCAGGCTTGAAGCCCGCAAGCTCTCCTGGACCGACCGGCTGCACAACATCTCGCTGACCGTCAGGGCAGGCGAGGTGGTCGGCCTCGGCGGTCTCGACGGCCAGGGCCAGCGCGAATTGCTGCTAGCCTTCTTCGGTGTGCTGCGCGGCCTTTCCGGCGAGGTGCTGATCGACGGCAAGCCGGTGGCGATCAGCAGTCCCGCGGCGGCCCGCGAGGACCGTATCGGGATGGCGCTCATTCCTGAAGACCGCAAGACCGAAGGACTGATGCTGCCGATGACAGTGCGCGAGAACCTGTCCTTCGCCGCGCTCGACCGGCTGTCCAAAGGCGGCATCATCGACCGCGCCGCCGAGCAGCGGCTGATCGACGACATGGTCGGCCTGCTCGCGATCAAGACGGCGGGTCTCGATATCCCGGTCGGCGCGCTCTCGGGCGGCAACCAGCAGAAGGTGGTCATCGCCAAATGGCTGATGCGCCAGCCGCGCATCATCCTGCTCAACGATCCGACGCGCGGCATCGATGTCGGCACCAAGCAGGAGCTCTATCAGCTGATGCGCAAGCTGGCGGACGCCGGGGCCGCGATCCTGTTCTATTCGACCGACTATGACGAGCTGATCGGCTGCTGCGACCGCGTGCTGGTGCTCTATGACGGCGCGGTCAAGCGCGAACTGGTCGGCGCCGAGATCACCGAGCGGGCGCTGATTGCAAGCGCGCTCAACATCCATGGCGAGGAGAGCCCGGTGGGCCTGGGAGCAAGCGCGTGAAGGATTGGCGCTACTGGCTGGCGGAGCAGCGCGGAACGCTGCTGGCGCTCGGCATCTTCATCGTCATGTTCATCATCTACACCTCGAACCATCCGGCCGGCTTCACCGCCAATGTGGTGCAGACGGCGGCGAACAAGGGCGTGCTGCTCGCTTTCGTCGCCATGGCGCAGACGCTGGTGGTGATCACCGCCGGCATCGACCTATCCGTCGGCATGATCTTTCTCCTGACCAACTGCCTGGCCTCCTGGCTGGTGGTGGGCACGCCCATGCAGACGACGCTCGGCGTCATCGCCGTGCTGGCGGTCGGTCTTCTGTGCGGCGCCGTCAACGGCGCCATCGTCATCTACGGCCGGCTGCAGCCGATCGTTGCCACCATCGCCACCGGGGCCGTCTATTACGGCATCGGCCTTTTGCTGCGGCCCTTCCCGGGCGGCTCGGTCAATGAGGATCTGGCCGATGCGATGACCGGACGCGTCTTCGATGTGGTGCCGGCGAGCCTCGTCGTGCTGTTCGCCATCGTGTTGTTGATCTGGGTGCCGTTCAGCCGCTCGGTGCTTGGCCGCGCTGCCTACGCTGCAGGATCGTCGGAGACGGCGGCCTATATGTCGGGCGTGCCGATCAGGCGCGGCAAATTCGCCGCCTACACGCTGGCCGGGCTGCTGGCGGCGATCGGCGGGCTGTTCCTGACCTTTTTCACCTATACGGGCGATGCTGCCTATGCCAGCGGCAACGCCTACACGCTGTTTTCGATCGCCGCCGTGGTGTTGGGCGGCGTCTCGCTGTTCGGCGGCAAGGGCAGCGCCATCGGCGCCATCTTCGGCGCGCTGGCCTTCCGCACCATTGGCGATCTGTTGTTCGTGTTCGATTTCGATCCGCTCTGGCAGCCGCTGTTCCAGGGCGTTATCCTGCTGATCGCGGTCAGCCTCGGCGCCTTCGCCCTGTTTCGGGTCCGCAACCGGCTGGAGTGGTTCCTGTGAGCGAAACGACATTGGGCGGTATCGCCGGCCGCATGCCGAAATTCATCCGCCGCGCCGATCCGGCGGTGCTGACTGCGTTCGCCTGCATCGTGCTGTTGCTGTTCCTCGGCAGCCTCTATTCCAGAAGCTTCCTGTCGCCTGAATATCTGCTGCAGCAATTGAAGGTGGCCTCGTTCCTCGGCGTCATCGCCACCGGCATGATGCTGGTCATCCTGCTCGGCCAGATCGACCTGTCGGTGCCATGGTCGGTTGCGGCGGGCGCGATGATGGCCTGCGCGGCGGCGGCCTACGGTCCGCTCGGCGTGGCGCTGGCCATTCCGTTCGGCATCTTCTGCGGCGTGCTGATCGGCATCGTCAACGGCATCGGCGTCGCCTATCTGCGCATTCCCTCGATGATCATCACGCTCGCCACCAACGCCGTCGCGCAAGGGCTGATGGTGGTCTACACCGGCGGCTTCTCGCCCCAGGATTCGGCCACGGGTGCGATGCGCTACCTCGCCACCGGCTTTGCCATTCCGGGCGTTCCCAACGCCGTCATCATCTGGGCGCTGATCGGGGCCGCGATGGTCTTCGTGCTGACCCGCACCGGCTTTGGCCGCACCGTCTACGGCATCGGCAACCGCGAGCGCGCCGCGTATCTCTCCGGCATTGACACAAGGCGCGTGGTGATGATCGCCTTCGCCGTCTCCGGCGGGCTGTCGGCCTTCGGCGGCGTGCTGCTGGCCGGCTATGCCTCGAAGGCGGCGCAGTCAATGGGCGATGCGTATTTGCTGCCATCGATCGCCGCCGTGGTGCTTGGCGGCACCTCGATCCTGGGCGGGCGCGGCTCCTATCTCGGCACCGTCGCCGGCGTCATCCTGATCACGCTGCTGCAATCCATCCTGTCGGTCATGCAGATGCCGGAGGCGGGGCGGCAGATCATTTATGGCGTCGTCATCGTCGCCATGCTGCTGCTCTACGGCCGCGCGCCGGCAAGCCGCTAGAGCCGGATGATTCCAGGCCGAATCGACCCGAAATCTGAATCCGCCTCTAAATCAAGGAGATAGAGCATGATGTCGTCCGAAAACCGCTTCACACTTTTCGGCATCATGCTCTAGCCGTGGACGAAGAAGCAGCACAGGCGCCGGCGGGCGTTCCCGGCGCGGCGCCCCCGGCCATCGTGGTGATGGGTGTCGCCGGTTGCGGCAAGTCGGCTGTCGGCATCGCGCTGGCGGCCGGACTGGATGCCGTCTTCATCGAAGGCGACAGGCTGCATCCGCCGGAGAATGTGGCGCGCATGGCAAGCGGCGAGCCGCTCACCGACCAGTTGCGCGAAGGCTGGCTCGACGCCATCGGCGAGCGCATCGTGACGTCGATCGGCGAAGGGCAGGGCGTGGTCGCGGCCTGCTCGGCGCTGAAGCGCAGCTACCGCGAGCGCCTGCGCGGTTTTTGCCCCGACCTCATCTTCCTCTATCTGGGGATCGACCCGGCGACGGCGAGGCAGCGGGTCGCCAGCCGCAAGGGCCATTTCATGCCGGCAAGCCTGGTCGACAGCCAGTTCGCCATCCTTGAGCCGCCGCGCAGCGATGAGCGGGCGCTGACGATCGACGCGACGCGTCCCGTCGCCGATGTCGTCGCGGACGCAATGCATCTGCTGGCCAATTCATGAGCCGGTACCCGTCGCCTGTCATGGCATCGCCATGGGCGATCATGGAATCTTACGATGACAAACGCCGCCCCTGGCCGTCGATCTAAATCTGCGAGGACAGCTCGACCGGGAAATCGTCGTTATCGGCATCGCGCATGGCGGCGAGGCTTCTGTTATCGAGCACCTCGGCAATCGCCTGGCGCACTTCCAGCATCATGTGCCGGACCTGGCAGGTCGCCTCGTCGCAATCCTCGCAGCGCTGGTACTGCGTGCGGCTGGCGCAGGGTATCGGCGCCAGCGGGCCGTCCAGCACGCGTACGACATGGCCGATCTTGATCTCGGAGGCAGGGCGGGCGAGGCGATAGCCGCCTTCCTTGCCTTTGCGGCTCTGGACGAAGCCGGCATTGCGCAACTCGCCCAGGATGGCGTCGAGGAATTTCTTCGGGATGTTGTTGGCGACCGCGATGTCGTTGACGAAGGCCAATTGGCCGACCGGCAAGCCGGAAAGATGCACGAGGGCCTTGAGGCCGTATTTGCCTTTTTTTGTCAGCATGCCCGAGTCAACCCGTTGAAGCCCCAACCACCCCGCATCTGGCGGCTGTTTGTGTGCAAATAATGACGGTTTCGCCGCGCGATGATATTTCGCGAAAACAAGACGCCGAATGGCACGTTAGGCACAAACGCGTTGATTCTTTGTAACGTTTTGCCGGGATGGCGCCGTATTCGTCCTGGCGCATGGCAGAAACGAAGAAAGCCGGCTCATTGCCGGCTTTCCTCATCTGTTCAATCCATAAGGCAACCCGTCAGCGGCTGCCATAGGCCTGGTCGAGCAGGCCGCCCGGGGCGAAATGCTCTTTCTGGATCTTGTCCCAGCCGCCGAAGACGTCTTCCACAGTCAGCAGGCGTACCTGTGGGAAATCGGCCTTGTATTTGGCGGCGACGGCCGCATCACGCACCCGGTTGCCGTTCTGGGCGAGGATGTCCTGGCCCTGCGGCGTGTAGAGGAAATCGAGATAGGTCTTGGCCAGTTCGCGCGTGCCGTGCTGGTCGGCGACCTTGTCGACGATCGCCACCGGGAATTCGGCGAGCAGGCTGACCGAGGGCGTCACCTGCTCGAACTTGTCGTCGCCGTACTCCTTGCGGATGCCGCGCGTCTCGGATTCGAAGGTGATCAGCACGTCGCCGATCTCGCGCTGCACGAAGGTGGTGGTCGCGGCGCGGCCACCCGTGTCGAAGATCGGCACGTTGTTGAACAGCTTGGTGATGAACTCCTTCACCTTGGCGTCGTCGCCCTTGAAGGCTTCTTTGGCGTAGGCAGTGGCCGCCAGATAGGTGTAGCGCGCATTGCCGGAGGTCTTCGGGTTGGGGAAGATCACCTGCACGTCGTCGCGCACCAGATCGTTCCAGTCCTTGATGTGCTTGGGATTGCCGGCGCGCACAAGGAACGAAGGCAGCGAATAGAAGGGCGAGGCATTGTCGGGAAAGTCCTTCTGCCAGTCGGCGGAGACGAGCCCTTTCTTGACCAGGAAATCGACATCGGTGACCTGGTTGAAGGTGACGACATCGGCGCCAAGGCCCTCGGCGATGGCGCGCGCCTGCGCCGAGGTGCCGGCATGCGACTGGTCGACGGTCACGCCCGGATGTCCGGCGACGAAGGCCTTGTTGACCTGGACGAACAGTTCGCGGCCAACGTCATAGGAGGCGTTGAGCAGCTTGTCGGCCGACCAGGCTTGGGAGGATGCGAGGAACAGGCCGGCAACAGTGGCAACGCCGAGGAAAAATCGCTTCATGAAAAAGGCTCCGGATGCAATGCGTATGCTAACCATAGCCGTGGCGCAGGGGGCGGGGCGAGGCATCGAGGCGAGGGCCTGGGTCTTGTTGCTAGAAAAACTGTTGCCCGAACAGGTGGATCGTAGGATTTTCTTTCAAGTGGCTCATGCTGTAGAGCAGATGAAAGATTAGGTCACTGCCATCGGGCGAGATATCCCTTTGGCGTACCAAAGTCGCCGTGGTCTCACGCCGCCGGAAACAACTTCCAGCGCCCCGGACGGAACGCCACCCGGCTCTTCTGGGCCGCGGGATGGCCGACAGGCAGTTCGATCTCGACCCGCTGGCGCTCGCCGCCGATTTCGAGTTCGACGCGCCGGGTGCCGGCGACGCGGCGGCTGGCGGCGACCGTGCCGGCGATGCAGCCGCTGCAGCCGTCGAGCAGTTCGACATCGTGCGGGCGAAAATACAGCGTCGCCTCACCCTCGGACGCATGCGGCGCCGACAGGCCGATCGGGCGGTCGGCAAGCCAGATTTCGCCATTCTCGACCTTGACGGGAAGTGAGCTCGATTCACCGATGAAGCCGTAGACGAAGGGCGAGTTCGGCGTGTCGTAGATATCGTCGGCGGTGCCGACCTGTTCGATGCGGCCCTGGCTCATCACCACGACGCGGTCGGCAAGCTCCAGCGCCTCTTCCTGGTCGTGGGTGACGAAGACGGTGGTGTGGCCGGTGCGGTCATGGATCTCGCGCAGCCAGCGGCGCAGTTCGCGGCGCACCTGCGCATCTAGAGCGCCGAACGGTTCGTCGAGCAAAAGCACCTTGGGTTCGATCGCCATGGCACGCGCCAGCGCGACACGCTGGCGCTGGCCGCCGGAGAGCTGTGCCGGATAGCGCTTTTCCAGCCCCGAAAGCTGGACGAGGTCGAGAAGCTCGGAGGCGCGGCGGCGGATTTCCTGCGCCGGTGGCCGCGAGGACCCGTGCCGGACTTTCAGGCCGAAGCCGATATTGTCGGCCACCGTCATGTGCCGGAACAGCGCATAGTGCTGGAAGACGAAGCCGACATTGCGCTCCTGGATCGACTTCTGCGAAGCATCCTCGTCGCCGAAGAAGATCTTGCCGCGCGTCGGCCGTTCCAGCCCGGCGATCAGCCTGAGCAGCGTCGTCTTGCCGGAGCCGGACGGCCCCAGCAAGGCGATCAGCTCGCCCGACTTGATGTCGAGCGACACGTCATGGAGCGCCGGAAACCGCTCGAACTCCTTGCGCACGTTGGCAACGCGAACTTCCATACAAATCCCTTTGTAGTTGATGCATGTCGTTGTCCCAAAACCGGCTCCCACTTTTGGGCGACATGCATTTAGTCAGTGTCCGCGCGTCGCGGCGAGTTCGGCGCCGTAGCGCATCTCGAGCAGTGTTTTCAAGACCAGCGTGACGAGCGCCAGCCCGGCAAGCAGTGAAGCGACGGCAAAGGCACCGACGGCATTGTACTCGTTGTAGAGGATTTCGACATGCAGCGGCATGGTGTTGGTCAGGCCTCTGATATGGCCCGACACCACCGACACCGCACCGAATTCGCCCATGGCGCGCGCGTTGCAAAGCAGTACGCCGTAGAGCAGGCCCCATTTGACGTTGGGCAACGTGACATACCAGAAGGTCTGCCAGCCATTGGCGCCGAGCGAAAGGGCGGCCTCCTCGTCGCCATTGCCCTGTTCCTGCATCAGCGGGATCAGTTCGCGGGCGACGAAGGGGAAGGTGACGAAGACGGTGGCCAGCACAATGCCAGGCACGGCGAACAGGATCTGGATGCCATGCGCCTTCAGCCACCCACCGAGCAACCCTTGCGCGCCGAACAGCAGCACATAGACCAAGCCCGAGATGACCGGCGAGACCGAGAAGGGCAGGTCGATCAGCGTGGTGAGAAACGCCTTGCCCTTGAACTCGAACTTGGCGATCGCCCATGCAGCGGAGATGCCGAAGACGACATTGAGCGGCACAGAGATCGCTGCGACCAGCAGCGTCAGACGGATGGCCGAGCGAGCGTCCGGCTCGCCCAATGCCAGCGTATAGGCACTGATGCCTTTCGCCAGCGCCTCGTGGAAGACGATGATCAGCGGCAAGAGCAGGAAGACGCCGAGGAAGACAAAAGCGATCGCCATCAGCACGGCTTGCGCGGGACGGCTTTCCGTCACCGCCGCCGAGCGGCTCTCATGGTAGGGTTCGTAGGATTTGATTTCGGGATCAGCCATAGCGCTTGCGGCTCCATGTCTGCACGAGATTGACGACCAGAAGCATGACGAACGATAGAGCCAGCATGATCGCCGCGATCGCGGTCGCCGCCGGGTAATTGTATTCCTCCAGCCGGATGACGATCAGCAGCGGCGCGATCTCGGATTTGTAGGGCAGGTTGCCGGCGATGAAGATGACCGAGCCGTATTCGCCGACGCCGCGCGCGAAGGCCAGCGAGAAGCCGGTGATGATGGCCGGTGCCAGGCCTGGAAACAGCACGCGGGTGATGATCTGGAAGCGGTTGGCGCCAAGCGTGGCGGCGGCTTCCTCCACCTCCCTGTCGATCTCCTCCATGATCGGCTGCACCGTGCGCACGACGAAGGGCAGGCCGATGAAGACCAGTGCCACGACGATGCCGAGCGGCGTGTAGGCGACCTTGACGCCGAGCGGCATCAGCAATTTGCCGATCCAGCCATTCGGCGCATAGAGCGTGGTGAGCGCAATGCCGGCGACCGCGGTCGGCAGGGCGAAGGGCAGGTCGACCATGGCGTCGACGATGCGGCGGCCAGGAAAGCGGTAGCGCACCAGTACCCAGGCGACCAGCGTGCCGAAGACGACATTGACGGCCGCCGCGAGGAAGGCGGTGCCGAAGCTGATTTCCAGCGCATTGATGGTGCGGCGGTCGCTGGCGATCGCCCAGAATTCAGCCCAGCCGAGCGAGGCCGAGCGCCAGATCAGCCCGGACAGCGGAATGAGGATGATGAGGGTGAGGTAGGCAAGCGAGAAGCCGAGCGTCAATCCGAAACCTGGAATGACACTCGGCTGCCTGAATCGCCACCCCGCCTGCGCGGGTGCTGTGGTCATGGAGTTCTGGATCGTCCCTTCTCACTCAACCAGATTGTCGCCGAAGAAGCGCATTCACGGGCTTCTTCGGGCTCTGCCCAACCTCACTGGGCCGGCTTGTAGATCTGGTCGAATATACCACCATCGCCGAAATGATAAGGCTGCGCCTTCTTCCAGCCGCCGAAAAGCGGATCGTCGATGGAGATCAGCTTGATGTCGGGGGTCTTGGGCAGATCCGCCGGCGCCACCAGTTCGGGCTTGGCCGGACGATAGTGGTTCTTGGCGATGATCGTCTGGCCTTCCTTGGAATAGAGCCAGCCGAGATAGGCTTCGGCCACCTTGCGCGTGCCCTTGGCATCGACGTTGGCGTCGACGATAGCCACCGGCGGCTCGGCCAGGATCGATGTCGGCGGATAGACGATCTCGAAATTGTCGGCACCGAATTCGTCGAGCGCCAGATAGGCGTCGTTTTCCCAGCCGATCAGCACGTCGCCGATGCCCTTTTGCGCGAAGGTGACGGTCGAGCCGCGCGCGCCGGTGTCGAGAACCGGGGCATTGGCGTAGAGCTTGCCGACGAATTCCTTGGTCTTGGTTTCGTCGCCGCCATCATGGGCGTTGGCGTAAGCCCAGGCGGCCAGATAGTTCCAGCGGGCGCCACCGGAGGTCTTCGGATTGGGTGTGATCACCTGGGTGCCGTCCTTGACCAGGTCGCTCCAGTCGTGGATTCCCTTGGGATTGCCCTTGCGGACCAGGAAGATGATGGTCGAGGTGTAAGGCGCTGAATTGTTTTCGAATTTCTTGCGCCAGTCGGGATTGATCTTCTTCGATTTGGAGACGATTGCGTTGATGTCGCCCTCGAGCGCCAGCGTCACCACATCGGCGTCGAGGCCGTCGATCACGGCGCGGGCCTGGGCACCCGATCCGCCATGCGATTGCTGGATGGTGATCGCCTCGCCGGTCTCGGCTTTCCAGTGGGCGGCGAAGGCCTCGTCATAGGCCTTGTAGAGCTCACGCGTCGGATCATAGGACACGTTGAGGATGGTGGTGTCGGCAAACGCGAAACCGAGCGTGCCGAACTGGACAGATGTGGCGACCAGTGCGCCGAGCAGTTTCCGGAAATGAGGTTTGGTCATTTCTGCCTCCGTTGAACCCGGGCCAAATCTAGCGAATTGATAGAAATTAGATGCATCGAATGTTGCCTTTTTTGCCCTCCTGAAGAAAATCTTCGACGATCTCCTGCCGCATCGGGAAATATTTTCCTCGCCGGCGCCCGGCGCGGATTCGAGGTCCTAACTAGGGATGCGCGGTGCCGAGGCAAGGCCGCATGGTCCGGCAAATCACTCGGCGCTCACCGGGAAATCGAAGCGCTGGGTGGGAAGGGGCTCATGCCGGAGCGTATAGTGCCACCATTCCCGCGCGTAGTTCTTGAAACCGCCGGCACGCATGGCCTCGACGAGCAGCTTGCGGTTTGCTGTCGCTTCATTGCCGAGCGGGCGATGCGCCGTCTCGCTCGTCGGGTCGAAACAGTCGAAACCGCTGCCGAAGTCGAGCGTATCGGCATCGATGGCGCCGCAGGCGGGTTTGGCGACGGATGGGCCGTCGGCCCGCGCAATCGCGACATCGACGGTCGAACCGCGCGAATGGGTCGACAACTCACCAACATAACCCTTGGCGATGAGGTCGCTACGCCGAACCCCGGGATACCATTGCGGATCGGGCGGCCCGCCTTGTCGCGTCCAGTCGCCCATGTCGGCGACGGCACGAGCAGGGCGGTAGCAGTCGAAGACGACCAGCGTCAGGCCTCGAGCGGCGATTGCCTGCTGGACGCCGGCAAGAGCTTGCGCCGCCTGCAAGGTGAGAATGCAGAGTGGTGCGTCGTAGCCGGTCACCTTGCGGTGTAGGAAATTGTCCGCGCCGGAGTAGCGGATGTCCTGGCGGATGGACGGGGCGATATCGGCGAGGCGGACGAAGCCGGCGGGGAGGGCATCGGCATGTGCCGGCAGAACGGAAGCGACAACCGTCAGCGCGTAAAAGCCAACCCGCAGAATCGCCTGGCTCACTCTATTCAACGAACACTTTCACGCTGGCCGCTCGCCCGGCCGCGTCGATCACGGTCAGCGTCGAGTAACCGGTGCCGTCCGGTTGCCAGGTCGCGGTGCGGCGGCGGTCGGTGCCAACCAGCGGTTTGCCGTTCGCAAGCCAGCGGAACGGCGCACGGCCGCCTTGCAGCTTGAGCACCAGCGGCGTGGCGTCGGCGGAATTCGTGGCGAGGTCGACGCGGGCGCCGTCCGGCGGGAAGATGATCGTCGGCGCCGGCTCGGTCGGCGTCGCCTGCACCAGGCCATCGGCGCCAGCGCCGAAGCGGGCGAGCGTCACCGGCAACTCCTCGCGCTTGGGGGTGAAGGCGCCGGGCGGCTTGCCCGGCAGCGGCACGGTCGCAAGGCCTGAGCGGACAAAGCCCTCGAACAGGATGGGAGCGGCCGAGACATAGCCGGAAAGGCCCGGCACGGCGCTGGCGTCCGGGCGACCGACCCAGACGCCTAAGACGTAGCGGCCGTCGAAGCCGACCGACCAGGCGTCGCGGTAGCCGTAGGAGGTGCCGGTCTTGTACGCGATGCCGCGCTGCAAGGCGCCTTCCGGTGGCTTGACCCCCGACAAGATGTCGATGATCTGCCAGTTCGCCTGGTCGTTGAGGATGGTGGCGGTGGTGCGCTCGGCATTCGTCGGCTCGGTGCCGTCATGCAGCGTGTGCGTCTTGCCGCCATTGGCCAGCCCCGTATAGAGCTGGACGAGATCGCGCAGCGTGACGCCAACGCCGCCGAGGCCGATGGCCAGGCCCGGCGCCTCGTTGACCGGCAGGATCGGGTTGACGCCGGCCTGACGGAAGCGCGCGGTCAGCCGCGCCGGGCCGACCGCATCGAGCACGCGGATCGCCGGCACGTTGAGCGACAATTGCAGTGCCTGGCGGACGCTGACATCGCCCTGATAGCCCATGTCGAAATTCTTGGGCCGGTAGCCGCCGAAATCGACCGGGCTGTCCTCGATCAGCGTTTCCTGCGCCACCAGCCCCTGTTCGAAGGCGAGGCCATAGATGAACGGTTTCAGCGTCGAGCCGGGCGAGCGCACGATCTTGGTCATGTCGATCCAGCCCGAGCGGCTGGCATCGAAGAAATTGGCCGAGCCGACTTCGCCCAGAATGTCGCCGGTGCGGGAATCGGCCAGCACCATGGCGACGGACAGACGCGGTCCGAGCTTGGTCGCGGCGTCCCTGGCCACCTGTTCCAGTCCTTCCTGAACGCTCTTGCGAATCGTCAGCTTGAGCGGCTCGCCGGGAACGGCCCTGGGCAGCATCGCATAGGCGGCGTGCGGGGCAAGCGCCGGCAAGGCGCGGCGCAGGCCCGACACGTCGTCAAGGGCGGCGCGCGCGGCCTCGCGTTCGCCGATCAGGCCGGACGAGACCATGCGGGTCAGTACGCGGTCACGGGCGGCATGGGCGATTGCGAGGTTGCGGTCGGGCCGGCGCTTCTCCGGCAATTGGGGCAACGCGACGAGCAGGGCGGCTTCCGAAACGGTGAGTCGCTTCGGCTCCTTGCCGAAATAGGCAAGCGAGGCGGCGCGCACGCCTTCGAGGTTGCCGCCATAGGGCGCCAGCGTCAGATAGCGTTCGAGGATCTCGCGCTTGGAGAGCCGCCGCTCGATCTGGATGGCGCGCAGCATCTGCTTGATCTTGGAGCCGAGGCTGCGGCTTTCGCGCGGCTCGATCAGACGGGCCAGCTGCATCGACAGGGTCGAGCCGCCAGAGACGATGTGGCCGCTGGCGGCGAACTGGCCGGCTGCGCGGCAAAGCGCCAGCACGTCGATGCCCTGATGGTCCCAGAAGCGTTTGTCCTCATAGGTGACCAGCATGTCGACGAACTGCTTGTCGACCTGGTCGATCCGGGTTTCGAGCCGCCAGTAGCCGTCCGGCGTGGCGAAGGCGCGCAACAGCTGGCCGTCGCGGTCCTGGACTTCGGTCGAGACCGTGAGTTCCGCCGGCAGCGGCGGCGGGAAGGCGCGGTCGAGTTCCCAGAGGGTGGCGACGGACACCGCGAGAATGCCGGCGCAGGAAGCTGCCGTTATGGCGGCGCGGCGAAGGAATCTTCTTGAAAGCATGGCGCCGCCCCTCATTGCCCTGTCGGGCATTTCTCCCCGTACAGAGACGGGGAGAAAGGAGCCTTCACAAAGGCTTTCGCCAATTTCCAAAGTTGCAGAATCGGCGCTGACGATTGCGGCAGTCCCCTTCTCCCCGTCTCTATACGGGGAGAAGGTGCTGGCAGGCGGATGAGGGGCAGCGCCATCGTCCTGTTCATGTTCACCACAGGCACCTTACGGCGCCTTGATTTCCATCATGCCGGTGGCGGTGCGGGCCGAGTATTGCGGCCGGTACATGTCTTCCACGGTTGCCGCCGGATGGGCATAGGTGCCCGGCGTCACCGCGCGCACGACATAGGCGAGCGTCAGATTGTGGTCGTGATCGCCGTCGGCCGGGTTGAACGCCGCGACGAAACGGTCGTCGCGGAATTCGAGATGAGCCGCGTCGGTCTGCGCCAGCCAGGAGAAGTTCGTCAACTGCGCGCTGGAGACCAGGCCGGGATTGTCTATCTCGAAGCCGGCCGGCAACAGGTCGGTGACCAGCAGGCGCGACGGCCAGCTGTTCTGCTCGGTGACCTTGAGCACGACGACATAGCGTTCGTTCTGGGTTGCCTCCGTCACATTTGCTTCAGTGCCGTCGAGCTTGTAGTAGGTGCGGCTGATGCTGAAGCCGTCACCGCCGGCCGGCATTGGCTGGATCGGCGACGCCACGGTGGTGACGACGGCCTGCAGCGGGGTCTTGCCGGTGTTGGCGATTTCTAGCGGGCTTTCGACCAGTTCGGAGCCGTTGACCTGGTTGGAATAGCCACCCGAATGCGGCGCGCCATTGACGGAAAGCGTGATCGAATCATTGCCTTCCTTCAGCGCGCGGGCCGCCAGCAGCATCCAGGAATCGTCCTGGGTGCTGGTCCAGCGCACTTCGGCGCGTTGCCGGGTCACCAGCTTGATCAGCTCCGGCACGACCGACGAAACCGGCTTCGATTCCGCCGCCAGCGACAGCATTGCCGCGCCGTCACGCAGCGCCGAACCGTAGTCGGAGCGGTACCAGTCGTAGTCGGTGCTCGATTTGGCGAGCTGCAGCGCGGTCTTGAAGGTCGCCTCCGAGCGCTGGGTGTCGCCGTAGAGCGCAAGGCTCGCCGCCAGCTGGGCAACGGCCATCGGGCTCGAGAAGGCTTCGAGCTGGGTGTCGGCGTAGTAGCGCAGATCGCCGATCGAGGCCTTCTTGTTGCGGGCCAGGACGTAGAGGGCGTAGGCGATCTCGCTGCCGCGGTCCTGTACGCTCTGGTCGTAGCCGAGCGAGTTCTGCAGATTGCTCAGCGCCTGGTTCATGGCAAGAGCCGGCACGTCGTATTTCTGCTCGCGCGCCCTAGTCAGGAACTCGCTGACATAGGCGTCGAGCCACAGATCGCCGGAGCCCGGGCCCCACAGGCCGAAGCTGCCGCTCGAGGACTGGTAGCTCAGCACCTTGTAGATGGCATCCTGGATACGGCCATGCAGGTCGGGGTCGCTTTCCATGCCAATGCCCGAGGCCATCTCGTTGACATAGAGAAGCGGCATGGCGCGGCTGGTGGTCTGCTCGGCGCAACCATAGGGGTAGCGGTCGAGCGTCATCAGGAGCGAGGGCACGTCGAAGGCAGCCGCCTGCGAAACGCCGACGCTGACGGAAGCACCATCAAGCAGGCTCGCCGCCAGCAGTTCCTTGTCGATGCGCAGCGCGCCGCCATTGCCCTTGAGGTCGACGACAAGGCGCGTGGTGACCGGCAATTGCGCCGGGCGCACCGGCACGTAGAGCGTCTGCTCGACCTTGGTGCCGTCGGCGTGCGCCAGCTTGATGGTGAGCGAGGCATTGCCCGGCGTCTTGGCGATCAGCGGCACGGTCAGCGTCTGGCGCTTGCCTTGGGCGAGCGTCAGTTTCTGGGGCAGCGGCTTGTCGCCCGTCGACAGGTCGCCTGTCGTGTCGATCGAGAAGGCATAGTCGCCGGCCGGGCCGTCGGTGTCGGCCACGTCAAGCCGCATCACCGCATTGTCGCCGGGCGCCAGGAAGCGCGGCAGGCCGGCGGTGATGACCACCGGGTCGCGCACGATGACATCCGACTGGGCATGGCCGACCGCTTCCTTGGTCCAGGCGACGGCCATGACGCGCACGGTGCCGTTGAACTGCGGGATGTCGAAGTCGATCCGTGCCTTGCCGTCGGCGTCGAGCTGGACCGGGCCGGAGAAGAAGGCGACCAGCTTTTCGGTGGGCGGGCTACCTTGCGCCTGCATGTTGGCGCCGTCGCCGCCGGTCCTGAGCTTGCCGGTGGTGCCCAGCGAGCCGTCGATCAGGCGGCCATAGATGTCGCGGATCTCCATGCCCAGCATGCGCTGGCCGAAGAACCAGTTCTCTGGGTCGGGCGCCTTGTAGTTGGTCAGGTTGAGGATGCCGACATCGACGGCGGCGACCATGACATAGGCGTTGGTGCCCGGCTGCACGCCGGCCACGGAAACCGGGATCGACAGCTGCTGGCGCGGCATCGTCTTGTCCGGCGGCGTCAGCGTGACCGCGAGCTTCTTGGCGCCCGGATCCACCGTCAGCCATTTCACGCCGATGGCGCGGGCCGGCATGCGCGTCTCCTGCGCATCGCCCGGCCGGAACAGGGTTGCCGTGACATAGGCGCCGGCGCCCCAATCGTCACCGACGGGAATGTCGATGGTGCTGCCGCCGGCCGGGACGGTGGCCGTGATGGTCTTCAACAGCTTGTCGGAACCGATATTGATCAGAAGTTCGCCGGCAAAATGCGGCGAGACCTTCAGCCTGGCCACTTCGCCCGCGGCATAATTGTCCTTGTCGAGAGCGATCTCCAGGCCGTCAGGCGTTTCGGT
Organism: Mesorhizobium sp. WSM4310; assembly: GCF_007003935.1. Taxonomy (NCBI): domain Bacteria; kingdom Pseudomonadati; phylum Pseudomonadota; class Alphaproteobacteria; order Hyphomicrobiales; family Phyllobacteriaceae; genus Mesorhizobium; species Mesorhizobium sp. WSM4310. Next base: position 58,718 of record NZ_VFTA01000029.1, on the reverse strand, counting down.
GGTGGTCGAGGCGACATACCAGCCGGCGTCGAACTCATAGCTGGTGGCCGGTCCCTCGGGATCGGAGGTTTCGACCTCGAGCCGGTACTGGCCCCAATCGACGGGAACGGAGACGGTGGCGTCGCCATCGGCCCCGAGGTCGATCTGGCCATTGGCGATCGACTTGGTGAAGGTCACCGGCTCGTAGCTCCACGAATTGTTGGAGCGGTACCACTGGTAATTGCGTTCGACCTTGACCAGCGTCCACTGCGCGCCTTTCAGCGCCTCGCGCTTGCCGGCCGGATCGACCGCAATCAGACTGAATTTGGCCGTGCCGCCCTGCGGCACTTCTTCGTCGGCGAAGTCCGGACGGATGCCGATCATATGGCCTTGCGGGCGAATGCCGATGTCGAGCGAGCGCTCGATGGCGCGGCCACCGGTTTCGCGCATGCGCACCGTCACCTTGCCGTTGACCAGCTTGGTGGTCGAGGGCAACTGATCGACGGTAACAGGGAAGGTCGCCTTGCCGTCATCGCCGACCACCGGCAGGTTGGTCAGAGGCGTCACCGTGGGCTCAGCCGACTGCTCATCGGCGAGGCCGAAGGAGAAGTTGGGGAAGCGGTCCCAGTCGCGCGCCGTCGACAGCGTCAGCTCGCCTTCCAGCGCCAGGCCCGCCGCCGGCGCGCCATAGAGGAAGCGGCCGTCAATGTTGATGTTGGCGGTTTCGCCGCGCTCGATCTCCTGCTTGTCGGCCTTCATGTCGAATTCGATGCGATCCGGCACGAAGTCCTCGACCAGGAACATCTGGCTGGCGACCGCCGGCTGCTTCGGATCGGTGTAAATCGACACCGACCAGGTGCCGCGCATGGCGTTGGGTTCGAGCGGCAGGTCGACGGCATGGCCGCCGGCCGAAGCGCCGTCGCTGACGATGCGGCGGTCCTCGACGCCGTCGGGACGCGAGAAGATGAAGGTCAGCGGCAGGTTCTCTACCGCCTTGGCGGCGCCATCGCGGGCAAGGGCGGCGACATGGACATCCTCGCCGGCGCGGTAAATGCCGCGTTCGGTCCAGGCATAGACGTCGAGCGCGCCGGGCGCCGCGCGCCCGGTGACGCCGCGGTCCGACAGGTCGAAGCCGGCCTTGGACATGTCGAGGAAGACGAAATCATTGTCGCCCTGCTTGGCCATCAGCACGGCCGGAACCATGCCGCCGTCGCCGCGCGTCAGGCCGGGGTTGAAGACCGCGTGGCCGTCGGCATCCGATGTCGCGGTGCCGAGAATCTCGTTGTTGCGGGCAACCAGCGTCAATTCGGCGCCCGCTATCGGCTTGGCCGAGCCCAGCGAACGGGCAAAGACATTGAGCCCATCCTGGCCGGTATAGGTCGACAGGCCGATGTCGGAGACGACGAACCACTGCGTCGCCAGCGAATTGTAGTCGTCGCCCTTGCCGTCGACGGCCTGCGCGGTCAGCACATAGACGCCGGGCTTGCGCTGCGGCAGCGCTTCGTCGACCGGGAAGGAGGTGGTGACCTCCTTGTTGAGGTCGTTGACGATGTCGAGCTTGCCCTGCCAGACAGGCGCGCCCATCTGCTCGGAAATGTTGGAAATGTCATAGCCGTCGAGCTGGTGCAGGAACTGGTAGCCCGACAGAAGCTGCGCCAGCGAGCGGTCGCCGATGCGGTAGAGCTTCATTTCGGCGGCGTTCATGTTGACGGTGACGACCGGAATGCCGCGGCGCGCGCCGGCCGGCAGCACGAAGCTGTCGCCGGTGAAGCGGGCGGACGGGGCGCGGTCCTGCACGTAGATCGACAGCACCACGGGAGCGGCGGTCACTTCGCCGATGGCCGCCGGCAGGCCGGCGCGGAAGGTGACGTCATAATGCTGGCCGTGTTCGAGGCCTTCGACGCAGATCTGCTTGTCCTTGGCCTCGACGCCCTTCGGCGGCGCATTGTCGACAGTCACGAACTGCGCGTAGTCGACGCCGGTCTTGACCAGTTCCTCGGAGAATTGCGCGCAGATGCGGGGCGCGCTGGTGTCGGCATCGACGCTGTGGTCGACGACACGGAAACCCTTGCGGGCCTTGAGATCGGCATAGTCGGCCTGCACGGCCGGCGACGCAACCAGCGCAAGGCTCGCCTCATAGGCCTGCAGCGCCGGGCGGTAGAGATCACGCTTGTCGAGGCCGGCGCCAAGCAGCGCCAGCACGTCCGCGCGCGTCTTGGTGGTGCGTAACAACTTATAGGCGTTGAAGGCGGCCGAAGTGGCGTTCATCGGCAAGGTCGACGCTTCGGAGGTGTTTGTGGCGGGCTGCACGGCCAGCGTTTCACGCGCCAGATTGAGCCAGAGCTGGCCATCGTCGGGCATCACCGAGACCGCGGCCTCGTATTTCTGCATGGCGGAGCGATGGTTGCCGGTCAGCACGGCCTGTTCGGCCGAGTTGATCAGGGCGGCCATGCCTTCGGTCGGCTTGTCGAAGGCCGGGCCAAGCAGCCTGTTGCGGTACTGCTGGGCCTGGTCGGCCATCCAGTTGGGGAAGAAGGTCAGTTCTGGCGGCGCGCCGATATCGGGATCGCCGTCAATGTTGACGACCTTGCCGGCGATCGCGCCATTGAAGGACTTGAGCTGGTTGTAGTCGGATTTGAGAAAGCACCATTTGGCCTTGGTGTTGTAGGTGAAGGCACGGCAGGCCGGATCGCCAAGGCATGTCGTCTTGCACTGGTCGAGGGTGACATTCTGATCGGATCTGAGATCAAAGCCGAAATAGTCGGAATTGTCCGTCGTTGCGATTCGCCGGGCCTCGGCCGCTTGCGCGACACCATTCCAGGCCAAGACATTGGCCCAGGCGAAGAAGAGAAGGATCAGGATCGACAGACCACGAGCCGCGCGCATTGCCATTACACCCTCCAGACAATTGCAGACGTCCAGGCATGTTCAAGCTCCAGTCAAGCTTGTCAACTCAGGACGCGGCAGGGTTCCGCCTGCCAACGGTTTCCTTTCCGGCCGATGACCGGTAGTACCTCCATAGGACAGGGGATCACGCATTCTTGCGGCGACGCAAAAGGTGTGAATTCCAAGCCCGTCCTATTTCAGACAATTGGATTGTGGCCCCTTTACGAGCGCTTCAGAACTTCATTCCAATTTTAGTTTTGTAACCTAGGTTGTCTTAATGCCGGCGCATGAAGAGCAGATGTCAGGAGGGACCGCGCCAGGGCGCGTGCTTCCGCGCGTCCTGCTCTTGGCCATGATGTGCGCGACCGCGCTGGCCGCCGAATCAAGGTCTGCGGCCGCTTTCGAGCTTTTCGGCATCAAGCTGTGGGGATCGTCCAACGACGAGGACGCCGATATCGTCGATCCGCTGCGCTATGCCGTGACGATCACCGCGCCCGATGCCGACAAGGATCTGGTCAAGAAGCTCGAAAACGCGTCGGCGCTGAAGGGCGATGAGGATCGGCCAGTTTCCGGTTCGCTCGGGCTGATGGCCAAGGCGCGCAGCGATAGGGAACAACTGGTCGCCGCCCTCTACGCCGATGCCCGCTACGAAGGCGTGGTCACCATCACCATCGACGGCAAGCCGCTCGACGACTTGCCGCCGGATGCCGAATTCAAGGGTCCGCAGCCGATTCCGGTGGCGATCAATATCGCCGCCGGCCCGAAATTCACCCTCGGCGACATCAGGCTGGAGGGCGACGCGGCGGGGCTGATGAGCGCCGATTACGGTCTGATATCGGGCGGCGACGCCGGATCGGGGGCGGTGCTCAAGGCCGAGGCGCTGATCGTGCGGACGCTGAAGGAGCAGGGCCGGCCGCTGGCCAAGGTGACCGACCGGCAGATCGTCGCCGATCATGCCACCTCGACGCTCGACGTGACGCTGACGGTCGCGGCCGGGCCGGTCGCCGGCTATGGCGCGACCACGGTGGAGGGCACGGAGAAAGTCGACCGCGATTTCACCGAATACATGACGGGCTTGAAGCGCGGCAAGCAGTACTCGCCGCAGGAGATCAGCGACGCACGCGACAGGCTGCTGGCGCTGGAAGTCTTCAACAGCGTGACGTTCAAGGAAGCCGACAAGCTCGATGCCGACGGCAACATCCCGATCGACGTCCAGGTCAGCGAGCGCAAGCCGCGCTATTTCGGCCTTGGCGGCACCTTCTCGAACACGGAAGGGCTGGGCCTGGAGGGCTATTGGGGCCACCGCAACCTGTTTGGTCACGCGGAAAAGCTGCGTATTGATGGCGCCATCAGCGGCATCGGCAGCAACAACCTGTCCGAGCTGAACTACAATGCCGGCATCATGTTCGAGAAACCCGGCGTGATCGGGCCGGCGTCGAAGTTCTTTGCCAGCTTCAAGACCGTGCTCGAGCATCCGGATGCGTATGACCATTTCTCGGTCAAGGGCAGCACCGGCCTGTCCTATGAACTCGACAAGAAGCAGACGGTCTCGGCGGAAGTGGCGCTCGACTATTCCAGGATCACGGATGCGTTCGGCAAGCACACCTACCTCATCGCCAGCGTTCCCCTGCAATATGTCTATGACAACAGGGATAGCAGGCTGAACCCGACCAGGGGCTTCCGGGTGCTGGCCTATGCCGAGCCGAGCTACGACATTCTGAGCGGTGCGGCCTTCCTCAAGCTGAAGGGCGAGGGATCGGCCTATCAGTCGCTGGACACTGCCTCGAAATTCGTGCTGGCCGAGCGCGTCGCCGTCGGCTCGATCGTCGGCACCGGGCTGCAGAACGTTCCGGCCGACCGGCGCTTCTACTCCGGTGGTGGCGGTTCGGTGCGCGGCTATGCCTATCAGGGCATCGGCCCGAAAGACTTCACCGGCCAGCCGATCGGCGGCCTGTCCTTCTTCGAGACCTCGGTCGAAATGCGCATAGCCGTCACCGATACGATCGGTATCGTGCCCTTCGTCGATGCCGGCACGGTGTCGACCAAGTCGGTTCCCAACTTCTCCGACGTCAAGGTCGGCGCCGGTGTCGGCCTGCGTTACGTCACGCCGTTCGGGCCACTGCGCATCGATGCGGCCGTGCCTCTCAACCGCGATCCCGGCGATCCGCATTTCGGCATCTATGCCGGCATCGGGCAGGCGTTCTGACATGAAGACGGTGTGGCGCATCCTTCGCATTGTCCTCTACACGCTGCTGATCGTGATCGCGGGCGCGATCGGCGCGCTCGTTGTCCTGACCAAGACTGAGCGCGGACGCGATAATCTCGCCGGCATCATTTCGCGGCTGGCTTCGAACGACGACCGCAAGATCACGGTCAGCGGCATTGACGGCATCTGGTCGGGCGCGCTCAGCGTCGACCATGTGGTGCTGGAAGACCGCCAGGGCGCCTGGCTGGTGGCGCGCAAGGTCGCCGTCGACTGGTCGCCGCTGGCGCTGTTGTCGAAAAGCTTCAGTGCAGGCCGCATAGCCGCCGAGCACATCGAACTGGCACGCCTGCCTGTGGCCGGCACGCAGCCGCCGGCGCAGGGCGGCACGGCGACGCTGCCGGTTTCCATCGACATCCGAGAGATCGACCTGCCGGAAATCGTGCTTGGCCAGCAACTGGCCGGCAGCGGCATCGCCGAACTCGCCTCCAAGGGGATGCTCAAGGCTGACGCGGCGCCGCTGGCGGTCGAGACGGTGCTCAACGTCACCCGCCATGACGGCAAGCAAGGCAATGTCGCCGCCAAGATCCACTTTGCGCCGGCAGACAACAGGCTGGACCTCGACCTCAAGGCATCGGAGCCGGCCGGCGGCATCATCGCCAATCTGCTCAAGCTGCCCGATACGCCGCCGGTCGACATAGCGGTCTCGGGCACCGGACCACTGGCCAACTGGAATGGCATCGCCACATTCATGGTCGACGGCAAGATCGTCACGCAGCTGACGGGCCGTCATCAACTCACCGACAAGGGCAACCACGTCGAGGCCAAGGGCGACGGCGAGTTCGCGCCCTTCCTGCCGGAAAATCTGAGGCCGCTGTTTACCGGCAAGACCAGCTTCGATGTCGCGGGCACCGCGACATCGGCCGGCGGCATCAGTGTCGACCGGGCCAGCATCGAAAGCGACGCCATCCATGGCACAGCGACCGGCATCGCCGACCCCGCCGGCGCCAGCGATCTGTCGGTCGAAATCGCCGCCAAAAGCGCGCCGGTGCAGATCGTCGTGGGAAGTGCGGCGCAACCGATCACTGTCGCGATCAGGAACGCCACCGCCCGCGCCTTCGGCGACGGCAAGGCGCCGATCATCGATATCGGTGCCTCGCTGGCTTCGGTGGTGGCGGGCGGTACCCGGCTCTACGATATTTCGGCACAGATCCATTCCGACGGCTTCGACATTCAGAACCGCGCTGGGCCGGTCGCCGTGAAGCTGGCGGCGGGCGGGCTGAAGACCGACGTGGCGACGCTGGCGCCGCTGATCACCGGCAAGGTCGATGTCGACCTCGCCGGATCGCTGAGCAAGGACGCCATCGCCATCGACCAGGGCACGCTGCGCTCCGATGCGCTCAATGCCTCGCTGACGGCGACGGTGGCGCTTGCCGACCTGTCGATGCGGCTCAAAATGAACGCCGACGCCGTGGCGACGGCCTTGCCGCCGCAGATCGCCTCGGTGCTTGGCGCACGGGTGAAGTTCTCGGCCGCCGCGACGCGCGATCCGCAAGGGGCCTTTGCCGCCAACTCGATCTCGTTGACCTCCGGCTCGCTCAGCGCCAGCGGCACCGCCAGCATGCAAGGCACGGATATCCAGGCCGACATCAAGGGCAAACTGGGCGACGTGTCGGTGTTGTCGCCGACGGTCGGCGTGCCGGTTGCCGGCGGTGTGGATTTCGCGCTGTCGGCAAGCGGCGCCAGGACGGCCCCGGATTTCACCGTCTCCGCCAACAGCGACAGCCTGACCGCCTCGGGCCGCACGGTGAAGGCGATCAAGCTGACGGCAAGCGGCAAGGCGGACATAGCGAGCCCCTCGGCCGATGTTTCGCTGACCGGATCGGTCAACGACCAGCCGCTCGATATCAAGGCGGCGCTGGTGACCAGCGAGGGCAAGCGCTCGATCAACGGTTTCCTGGTCTCGCTCGGCGACAACAAGGTTTCCGGCGACCTGGCGCTCGATGACAGGCTCATGCCGCTCGGCACGCTGACGCTCGCCGCGCCGGCAATCGACCAGCTGGCGGCACTCGCCGGCCAGGCCGTGACCGGCGACATCAACGGCACCATCCTCTTTGCCAAGGACGGCGACGCACCCTCCGTCACCATCGATGCGAAAAGCACGTCTGTCGCGCGTGGCGAAGTGACGGCCAAGGCGATTGCCGTCAACGCGCTGATCGCCAACTATCTCAAGGCGCCGGCGATCTCGGGCACCATCAAGGCCGACAGCGTCACCTCGGGCGCCACCGAGATCAGCGGCATCGGCGTCGACCTGAAGCGCGACGGCGACTGGACCAATTTCACCGGTGGCGCCACCATAGCAGGCATTCCGGCGACCGCCGCCGGCCGGGTCAAGATCGCTGAGGGCACCACCAGCGTCGAGATTGCCTCGGGCGAAGCCACGGTTCGCGGCATCAAGGCGGCAATCGCTGAACCCTCGACCCTGACCATCGCCAACGGCACCACCAGCATCGAGAAGCTGGCGCTCGATGTCGGTGGCGGTTCGGTGACGCTGTCGGGCAGCGCCGGCCAGACGCTCGATCTCGCCGCACAGTTTTCCGCGCTGCCGGCGGCCCTGGCCAATGCTTTTGCCCCCGGGCTCGATGCGGTGGGCACGCTCGGCGGCGCTGCGCAAGTGACCGGAACGCCGGCTGCCCCCGAAGTTCGGTTCAACGCACAGCTTGCAGGCGTCGAAACCAGCCAGACCCGCCAGGCCGGGCTCGGGTCGCTCGCGGTCGACGCGGCCGGCACCTACACCCTGGCCGGCGGCGTCGTCCTCGACCATGCGACGCTGTCCGGCGACAAGATTTCCGGCGAGGCCTCTGGCACCATCAATCCGAACGGCGCCAGCGATTTTGCCCTCGACCTTACATCGTCGGGACCGAGCCTGCCGCTGACGGTCGGAAGCGCCGCGAGCCCGGTGAAGATCGAGATACGGTCCTTGTCGGCCAAGGCAGCGGGCGAGACCGCGCGAGCCCGCCTGGACGTCTCCGCGATCCTGCCTTCGGTCACCACCAGCCCGGCGAAGGTGGACGGGCTCGTCCTGGCACTGCATTCGGATGCGTTCGATCTCAAGAACCGTGCTGGAGCGGTTTCAGGCACGGTGTCGGTGGACAAGGTCGGTCTCGACAATGCCGTTATCGCACCGCTGATCGCCGGCAAGGTGACGGCCGCCCTGAACGCCCGGCTGACGTCGGACGGCGTCGCCATCGACAGCGGCTCGCTCAAGAGCGATGCGCTGAACAGCCAGGTCGCCGGGCAGGTGTCGTTGCGCGATGGCGCCATCGACCTGAAGCTGCGTGCGGATGCCCCGTCATCGGCCTTGCCGGCGGCGGCGCGCGGCATGCTTGGAGAGCGCGCGCAGATCAGCGCCACGCTGAAGCGCGATCCCAACGGCAGCATCAATCTCGATGGGTTGAAGCTGGTCTCGGGCGGACTGACCGCACAAGGGCGGGCGAGCCTTGCCGACAACAAGCTGGCCGCCGACATCACCGGCGCCCTTGCCGACATCTCGCCGCTGTCGAAGGACGCCAAGGGCGCCATTGCCTTTGCGCTGAACGCACAGGGCCCGGCCATCGCCCCCGATCTGTCGCTGACGGTCAACAGCGATCGGCTTTTGGTGGCGGAGCGCGAGATCACCGGACTGAAGCTCACGGCTACCGGCAAGGCGGATGCCGCCAACCCGGCCGCGAACGTGCAACTGACCGGCAATGTCGCGGGACAAGCCTTGCAAGGCAGCGCGGTGCTGGCGACGGCGGACGGCAAGAGCGCCATCAACGGCCTGCTCCTGTCGCTCGGCAAGAACCGGATTTCCGGCGATCTGGCGCTGGACGACAAGTTCGTACCCGAAGGCACCATCTCGCTCGACCTGCCCGATATCGGCCCGCTCGCCGCGCTGGCGCTGGAAAAGGCGGAGGGCGACGTGCGCGGCACGATCGCCTTCACGAAGAACGGTGCCGCACCTCAGGTCGCCATCAAGGCGGCCACCGCCTCGATCACGCGTGGCGATCTCCAGGCGAAGGCGGTTTCCATCGATGCGCTGATCGCCAATTATCTCGCCGCACCGGTGATCTCGGGCAAGATCCGCGCCGACACCGTCAAATCGGGCGGCACCGTGATCACCGGCATCGATGTCGATCTGAAGCGCGACGGCGACTGGACCGGCTTTTCCGGTGGCGCCACGGTCAAGGGCATTCCGGCCAAGGCGGCCGGCCGCGTCAAGGTGGCCAATGGCACGACCACCATCGAACTCGCTTCCGGCCAGGCGACCGTCCAGGGCATCAAGGCGGCCATCGCCCAGGCTTCGACGGTCAGCATCGCCAACGGCACGACGACGCTGGACCGGCTGGTGCTCAACCTTGGCGGCGGCACGGCGACGGTGACCGGCAAGGTCGGGCAGGCGCTCGACATCAACGCGGCGCTGGCGAAGGTGCCGATGTCGCTCGCCAACGGTTTCTCGCCGGGTCTCGATGCCGCCGGTTCGATTTCCGGCACGGTGAAGGTGACCGGCGCGCCGGCGAGCCCTTCCGTAGCCTTCAACATAGACGCGGCCGGCGTGCAGACGTCGCAAACCCGAGGCGCCGGCGTCGGCGCGGTCGGAGTTGCCTCCTCCGGTACCTTTGCCGGCAACAAGCTGACCTTCAACGCCAATATCAGCGATGGCGCCGGCCTTGGCCTCAAGGGCGGCGGCACGGTGACGACGGCGGGCACGCCGGCGCTGGTGCTCGACTTCAATGGTGCCGTGCCCTTCGGCATGCTCAGCCAGAAGCTTGCCGCGCAGGGCTTGTCGCTGTCGGGAACAGCCACGGTCAATGTCCAGGTGCGCGGCCCGGCGACGTCGCCTGTCGTCGGCGGTAGTGTCAGCACATCGGGCGCGCGGCTGGTCGATGCCCGCTCGGGCCTGGCCGTCAACGATCTCGCGGCCGATGTCTCGATCGGCGGCGGCGTCGCCAGGATCAACCGCCTGACCGGAACATTGTCGACGCGCGGCAGCCTGTCGGCCAGCGGCACGGTCGGCATCAACCCGGCGCAAGGTTTTCCGGCCGACCTGTCGATCAAGCTCACCGACGGGCGCTATACGGACGGACGCGTGGTGACCGCCAATCTCGGCGGCGACCTGACGATCAAGGGGCCGCTGGTATCGGCACCGGCGATTGCCGGCGCCGTCAATCTCGCCAAGACCGTCATCACGGTTCCGGATAAGTTGCCGGGCTCGCTCTCGGCGCTCGACGTCAAGCACAAGAACGCGCCCGGCGCCGTCAGCGCGCAGGACAAGGCGCTGCGCCCGGCAACGACGTCGGGCAAGAGCGGCGGCAGCGGGCTTGCGCTCGACGTCACCGTCAATGCGCCGAACCAGATCTTCATCCAGGGCAGGGGCGTCGATGCCGAACTGGGCGGCTCGCTCAGGCTGACCGGCCCGGCCTCGTCGCCGCAGGCCGTCGGCACCTTCACCTTGCAGCGCGGCCGGCTGTCGATCCTGGGCAAGCGGCTGACCTTCACCGAGGGTACGGTCGGTTTCTCCGGCTCGCTGGTGCCCTATCTCAACCTGACGGCGACCACGACGACGGCCAGCGCCACCGTCACCATCGTGGTGTCGGGCGAGGCGACCAATCCGAAATTCACCTTCTCCTCGGTGCCGGCGCTGCCCGAGGACGAGGTGCTGGCGCAATTGATCTTCGGCCGGTCCATGTCGAACCTGTCGCCGCTGCAGATCGCGCAGCTGGCCGAGGCGGCCGGCCAACTGGCTGGCGTCGGCGGCTCGACGTCGCTGCTGGAGAACCTGCGCAGCGCCATCGGCGTCGACGATCTCGACGTCACCACCGACGACAAGGGCGGCACGGCGGTCTCGGCCGGCAAATACCTCAACGACCGCACCTATGTGACCATCCAGAAGGGCGACAAGCCGGGCTCGGGCAAGGCGACCATCGACCTCAATGTCGGGCGTGGCGTCAAGTTGCGTGGCGAGGCGACGGACGCCGGCGAGGCCAAGGGCGGAATCTTCTACGAAAAGGAATATTGAGGGACTGGCCCTCACCATTGCCGGGACTGGCGCTGTCGTAACCCGTGCCAATGTCTCAGTTTAATCGCCCTGAGTGGATTTTGGCGAAATCTGGGCGCACTAGCAATTTTGCGTCAAGACTGTCGCTATCGCGCGTACCGCTCCCTTTTCAAAGTTGCACATTCGCCAACATGTTCCCAATCCAAGCCGTCTTTGACATCAGGGCCTGGATGCGGAATGTTAATCGGCGGAAAGCCAACAATGGGAGTTAGTCATGACAATCTACAAGAGTAATGGCGATCGCGTTCCGGATCACATCCTGGCCATGGCCGAAGAAGCCAAGGCAGGTAAGGTTGATCGCCGCGAATTCCTGGCCATGGCAAGCGTCTTCGGCGCCTCGACGGCGATGGCCTATGGTCTTCTCGGTCTCGCCGATCCGACGCCGGCAAGGGCAGAAGAGGTAAAAGGCAAGAAAGGCGGCACGCTGAAGGTCGCGCAGTGGATCAAGGATCCCAAGGATCCTCGCAAGGCCGACTGGTCGGAAATTGCCAATGCCGAGCGCCAGGCACTCGAGCCACTGGTCAAGTACACGAGCGAATATACGTTCCGTCCTTATCTGCTGGAAAGCTGGGACGTGAACGACGACGCCACCCAGTACACGCTGCATGTGCGCAAGGGCGTGACCTGGTCGAACGGCGACCCCTTCACAGCCTCTGACGTCGTCTTCAACCTGAAGCGCTGGGCCGACAAGAAGGCCGAAGGCAACTCGATGCCCGGCCGTCTCGGCTCGCTGGTCAAGGATGACAAGCTCGACGAAAGCGCCGTGAGCATGCCGGACGACCACACGGTCGTACTCAAGCTCGCCAAGCCTGACATCGCGCTCATTCCCAACATGTGCGACTATCCCGGCCTGATCGTGCACAAGACTTTCGACGAGAAGGGCGGCGACTTCAAGGCCTGCCCGATCGGCACCGGTCCGTTCGAGCTCGTCTCTTACGACGTCGGCCAGAAAGTCGTCTACAAGCGCCGCGAAGACAACAAGTGGTGGGACGGCGAAGTGTTTCTCGACGGCATCGAATTCATCGACTACGGCACCGATCCGGCGGCCATGGTCAGCGCATTCGAGGCTGGCGAAGTGCATACCAACTTCGAAACGTCGGCCGACTATGTCTCGATCCTCGACAAGATGGACCTGGTCAAGTCGGAGGTTGTCACGGCTTCGACCATCGTCTGCCGCACCAACGTCAACAACAAGCCCTATGGCGACCAGAAGGTGCGTAACGCCCTGCAACTGGCGGTCGACAACAATGTCGTCCTCCAGCTCGGCTACGGCAATGCCGGCTCGGTCGCCGAAAACCACCATGTCTGCTCGATCCATCCGGAATATTACGAGCTGCCCAAGGTTGCCCGTGATCCGGCCAAGGCGAAGGCGCTGATGGCGGAGGCCGGCCAGGCCGACTTCGAACACGAGCTGATCACCGTTGACGAGGACTGGCACAAGAACACCGGCGACGCGATCGCCGCCCAGCTGCGCGACGCCGGTATCAAGGTCAAGCGCACCGTGCTGCCGGGTTCGACGTTCTGGAACGACTGGACGAAGTATCCGCTGTCCATGACCAACTGGAATATGCGCCCACTCGGCGTGCAGGTCCTGGCCATCGCCTATCGCACCGGCGAGGCCTGGAACGAGGCAGCGTGGTCGAATCCGGATTGGGACGCCAAGCTCAACGCTGCACTGGCCGTTGCCGACGCTGCCAAGCGCAAGGAAATGATGAAGGACATCGAGCAGATCCTGCAGGCTTCCGGCATCATCATCCAGCCCTACTGGCGCAAGCTCTACAGCCACTCGGTCAAGGCGGTGCAAAACTACAAGATGCATCCGACCTTCGAGCGCGACTACGGCAAGGTCTGGCTCGATCAGGCCTGATCGATCGGGCCGGGGGAAGGGGCAATGCCCCTTTCCCTCCCTCTCTGCGTCGCCATTGCAGGTTCGTCCGTAAAAAATACGGACTCACCCGCAAAGGCCGTGCGATAAAAACAGGGTTGATCGCATTCGAGGGCCCGTTTGACGGCCAGTCCGCCGGTGACGGCAGGCGAGGTTTGAAGCCGGCTCAAAACCCACCCCATCGGCAGGGGGCCGCCATGCTTTCTTTCGTTCTCAGGCGTCTTGGCACCATGGCATTGACGATGCTGTGCCTGACGATGATCGTCTTCTTCCTGATCAACCTCGAACCCAACCTGAAGAAGCTGGCGATCAGCCAGACGGAAATGCACACTTCGGCCGAACAGCTGGAGGACTGGCTGGTCAACCATGGCTACCGGCAGAATTTCTTCGTCCGCTACGGACAATGGCTGGGCCTGCTGCCCAAGCAGCCGGTGACCGACCCGGCGACAGGCAAGCCGACGCAGCGTTTCACTTTCTGCAACGATCCGGCCGTACCAACCTTCTCCGGCGTCCTCGAAGGGGATTTCGGTTGCTCGACCAAGTTCAAGACGACCGTCGCCTCCAAGCTGTTCCCGGCACTTGGCGCCACCGGCATCCTGATGTTCTGTGTGTTGGCGGTGATGGTGCCGGTATCGCTCTTGATCGGCATCCTGGCCGGCATGCGCGAGGGATCGCGAACCGACCGGGTGCTTTCGGTGGCCTCGATCGCCTCGACGGCGACGCCCGAATATGTGTCGGGCGTCATCTTCACCGTCATCTTCGCCTCATGGCTCGGCTGGTTGAACGGTTCGGCAGCGTCCGCAAGCCAGGGCATCACCTTCTACAATTTCACCCTGCCGGTGATGACGCTGGCGATCTACGGCATCGGCTACATCGCCCGCATGACCCGCGCCTCGATGGTCGAAGTGATGACGCAGCAATATATCCGCACCGCCCGATTGAAGGGTCTCTCCTTCGGCGGCGTGGTGGTGAAACATGCGCTGCGCAACGCGCTGATCGCACCGTTCACCGTCATCATGCTGCAATTTCCCTGGCTGCTTACCGGCGTCGTCATCGTCGAGGTGATGTTCCGCTACCAGGGCTTCGGCTACACGCTGGTCGAGGCCGCCGGCAACAACGACATCGACCTTTTGCTTGGCTGCTCGCTGGTCTCGGTGTTCATCGTCTTGATCACACAGCTCATTTCCGATGTCGGCTACGCGTTTCTCAATCCGCGTATCAGAGTTCAGTAGGGGGCGAAGCGGATGCAGGTCCAATATATCAGTGCCTTCAGCGTCATTCTCGAAGTGCTGTCGCGCTTCTGGCCGGTTTGGATTGCGCTCATCATCGTCATGGGTGCGAGCTTCGCCTACAAGAAGAGGCTGGCGCTCTACGGACAGCTGTTCGACAGCGGCGTCGGCATTGTCGGCGTCGGCATCTGCCTGTTCTGGCTGTTCACGGCAATCTTCGCATCGACCATCTCGCCTTTCGATCCGCTGGCCCAGGTCCCGGTGATGAAGGACATGCTGCCCGGCGCCATCGAGCCGCAATCGGGGCTTGTCTATCTGTTCGGCGGCGACAAGCTGGCACGCGACGTGTTTTCGCGCATGGTCTATGGCAGCCAGATCGTGCTGATCATCGCGCCGGCGGCGACCGGCTTCGCGCTGATGGTCGGCATCACGCTTGGCCTGCCCGCCGGCTATTACGGCGGCAAGATCGACACGGTGCTGTCGTTCCTGGCCAATCTCGTGCTGGCCTTCCCGGTCATCCTGCTGTTCTACCTCCTGGTGACGCCGGGCATCATGGACACGCCGATCCCCTATGCCATGGCCGGCGTGTTCTTCCTGTTTCCGATCATCTTCTTCAGCGTGCTGTTCTGGACGCGCTACAAGAACCGGCCAGACCGGCTGTACATCCTGCTCGGCCTGACACTGATAATAGGCGGCTGGATCTATCTGGGCCTTGTCTTCGATAAGGACCCGCTGCACATCGTCCACATCGATCCCAACCAGCTCAACATCTTCGTGGCGGTGGTGTTTGCCTCCAGCCCCGGCGTGTTCCGCATCGTGCGCGGCCTGGTGATGGACATCAAGACGCGCGACTATGTGGCGGCGGCGCAGACGCGCGGTGAATCGCCCTGGTACATCATGCTTTGGGAGATCCTGCCCAATGCGCGCGGACCGCTGATCGTCGATGCCTGCCTGCGCATCGGCTACACCACCATCCTGCTCGGCACGCTGGGCTATTTCGGCCTCGGCCTGGCACCGGAAAGCCCCGACTGGGGCACGGCGATCAAGGACGCCAGCCGGCTGCTGCGCTCCTTCATCCATCCGGCGCTGCCGCCGACGATCGCGCTGATGTCGTTCGTGCTGGGGCTCAACCTTTTGGCCGACTCGCTGCGTGAACAATCGATGAAAGACTGATTGACGGGCTCCGGCCCGCATCTGGTAGAATTTGGATTGGAGCGACCCATGAACGAGGCAGTTCGAAATCCCGCAGAGCCGATCATCGAGATCGAAAACCTGTCGATCTCCTTCTTCACCCGCAAGGGCGAAATACCGGCGGTCATGGATTTTTCCTGCACGGTCATGCCCGGAGAAGCGATGGGCATCGTCGGTGAATCCGGCTGCGGCAAGTCGACCGTGTCGCTCGGCATCATGCGCGACCTTTCCAACATCGGGAAGATCGTCGGCGGCAGGATCAAGTTCCAGGGCAAGGACATGGGCGAGCTCTCCGAGGAGGAGCTGCGCGCCATCCGCGGCAACAAGATCGCGATGATCTACCAGGAGCCGATGGCCAGCCTCAATCCGGCGATGAAGGTCGGCCAGCAGTTGATGGAAGTGCCGCTTATCCACGACAAGGTGTCGAAGGAAGAGGCCTACAAACGCTCCCTCGAAATGGTGCGTGCGGTCAAGCTGCCCGATCCCGAGCGCATGATGCGCTCCTATCCGCACCAGCTCTCCGGCGGCCAGCAGCAGCGCATCGTCATTGCCATGGCGCTGCTGTCGAAGCCGGCACTGCTTCTGCTCGACGAGCCGACGACGGCGCTCGACGTGACGGTGGAGGCGGGCATCGTCGAACTGGTCAAGGGACTGGGCGAGAAGTTCGGCACGTCGATGATCTTCGTGTCGCACAATCTCGGCCTTATCCTCGAGACCTGCGACCGCATCACCGTGATGTATTCGGGCGAGGCGGTGGAGACCGGCAAGATCAAGGACGTGTTCGACCGGATGCGCCATCCCTACACGCAAGGGCTGTTCCGTTCGATCCCGCTGCCGGGCGCCGACAAGAATTCGCGGCCGCTGATCTCCATCCCCGGCCAGTTGCCGCTGCCGCATGAGCGGCCGAAGGGCTGCAATTTCGGTCCGCGCTGCCACCATTTCGTCGAGGGCGTCTGCAACGCCGCCGAAATCCCGATGGTCGAGGTCGCCGGCCACGAGGGCCATTTCTCACGCTGCGTGCGCTTCAACGAGATCGACTGGGAGGCGCTGCCGCCCGGCGCCAAGAAGGTCAATGAGCGCGTCGTGCCCGGCGCGCCGGTGCTCAAGATCGAGGATCTCAGGAAATACTACAAGGTCGGCGGCAGCGAGGTGTTCGGCTCGAGCGAGGGCCGCGTCGTCAAGGCCAACGAGACCATCTCCTTCATGGCGCGCGAGTCCGAGACCGTCGCCATCGTCGGCGAATCCGGCTGCGGAAAGTCGACGCTGGCCAAGGTGCTGCTCGGCCTGGAGACGGCAAGTGCCGGCACGGTGACGCTGGGCAACAAGCAGATCCAGTCGACCGGTATCGAGAGCCGCAGCGTCGAAACCGTGTCGTCGATCCAGATGGTGTTCCAGAACCCGTTCGACACGCTGAACCCCAGCCATTCGGTCGGGTCGCAGATCATCCGCACGCTGGAGAAGTTCAATGTCGGCAAGACGGTCGCCGACCGCCGCAAGCGCATGCTGGAATTGCTCGACTTGGTAAAGCTGCCGCGCGCCTTCGAGACGCGCAAGCCGCGCCAGTTGTCCGGTGGTCAGAAGCAGCGCATCGGCGTGGCGCGCGCCTTTGCCGGCGATGCCAAGGTGGTGGTGGCCGACGAGCCGGTCTCGGCACTCGACGTGTCCGTGCAGGCGGCGGTGACCGAACTGTTGATGGACATACAGCGCAAGAACAAGACGACGATGCTGTTCATCAGCCACGATCTGTCGGTCGTGCGCTATATCGCCGACCGCGTCGTCGTCATGTATCTCGGCTATATCGTCGAGCAAGGCACGACCGACCAAATCTTCGCGCCGCCCTATCACCCTTATACCGAGGCGCTGCTGTCGGCGATCCCGATTGCCGACACCAGCGTGGTGAAAAAGCACATCGTGCTCGAAGGCGACATCCCCTCGGCGATGAACCCGCCGACCGGCTGCCCGTTCCAGACACGCTGCGGCTACAAGAAGCTGGTGCCGGACAATCTGTGCGAGACCAAGGTGCCGCCGGTCAAGCATCTCGGCGACGGCCATATGAGCCTGTGCTGGCTTGCCGACGACGTGCTGGCCAAGATGGAGCCGGTGATCAAGTTCGACAAGGAGCATGCCGCGCATGAGGGCGTGCCGGACGACGCGGTGCAGGGCGAAGGTCCAGGCTTTGCCGGTTCGCCGCCGGCGCGTCCGAGCGGCAAAAACGCCAGTGCGAAAGCCGACGCGACCGGAAAGGCCGTCGAGGACGCGGACGCCGTCCTGCGAGCCCGTCGACACGAAATCCGCGACGAGGTTTCCGAAACCGGTGTTTCAAAGCCGAAGGATACGACAAGGCGGCACTAACCCAGGCTGAGTGTCAGCTTCCGCACTGCCGCAACTGCGCTTCATAGTCCCGCGCCATCTTGTCGGTGGCCCGGGCGTAACCCTGTACGCCGGCGTCACCGCGGTTGCCGCGGCCGTAGGCGGTCCAGCCGAGATAATAGGCGAGGTAGAGATTGTAGGTATCGTTGCGGGCGACGCCGTAGCTGTCTGCCGTCTTGGAATGATACCAGCCGACGAAGTCGACGGCATCGGCGAATCTGCTGCGCCGCGCCGCCCAGTTGCCGGTTTCGCGCTGATATTGCGACCATGTGCCGTCGAGCGCCTGCGAGAAGCCGGTGGCCGACGAGACGTGCTTCCAGGGAATGAAGCCGAGAAGCTTGGTGCGCGGCGGCCGGGCATTGCTCTTGAAGCCGGATTCCTTGCGCACCGTCGCCATCAGCACGGGGACCGGCACGCCATATTTCTGCGCGGTGCGTTCGGCCGCGGACTGCCAGTTGTCGAACCAGCCGTCATTCTGGTCGAAGACGGCACAGACATTGTTGATGTGACTGGGCGCGGTCGCGCAGGCCGAAAGTGCCAGCAACACGCCAACCGCTACAATTTTACTAAAACTCGACCTACGCATCGGATGAGCAATAGGCCGAAATCATAAAAGGAATCTTGCTGCCGCCGTTAACGCCTCGCGGTCACGAGCGCTCGCGAAAAAGCCCTGTAGATATCCCGACTCTTTCTGCCGCTTTTTATAAAATGGCACTGCGTAAATGCCGCCTTGGCTAAAATCACGCCCGTAAACGGCGCATTTCTGACAGCCTGCCTGGTTTGCCAAGGCTTTGATGCCGGCATGAGCGAACCAAGACGCAAGCGCGGCGCCGAGCGCACCAGCAACCGGGGGCCGGCGCCCATCCCGCAACTGCCGCAAAGGCGGGTAACCAATCCCTATCCGCCGATGGCGTTGCTGTCTCCAGACCAGGTCGAGGCGATCCACCAGGCCTCAATGCATATATTGGAGAATTTCGGCATCGAGGTGATGAGCCGGCGGGCGCTGTCGCTGTTCGAGCAGGCGGGCGCCAGGGTCGATCACGCCTCGGCCAATGTCCGCATCGATCGCGGCATGGTCGACGAGGCGCTCAAGACGACGCGCTCCAATTATACGCTGACGCCGCGCAACCCGGCCAACACAATTCATCTCGGCGGCAACACCATCAATTTCACGCTGGTTGCCGGCCCGCCCAACGTGCACGACATGGAGCGTGGCCGCCGCGCCGGCAATCTGCGCGACTATGCCGATCTCACCCGGCTGGCGCAGAATTTCAACTGCGTTCACATGCTCGGCAACCAGGTCTGCGCGCCGGTCGAGCTGCCGGCCAATTCGCGCCATCTCGATACCTACTTCACCAATCTGACGCTGACCGACAAGAGCTTTCATGTCTCGGCGATCGGCCGGGGCAGGGCGCTGGACGGCATCGAGATGATGGCGATCGCGCGCGGCCTGACATTGGACCAGCTGCGCGACGATCCGGGCATCGCCACCATCATCTCGGTCAATTCGCCGCGCCGCTTCGACGAGATGATGGCCGAAGGGCTGATGACCATGGCCGAGTTCGGCCAGTCGGTGGCGGTGACGCCGTTCACGCTGATGGGGGCGATGAGCCCGGTGACGCTGGCGGGTGCCTTGGCGCAGCAGAATGCCGAGGCACTGTTCGGCGTCGTGCTGACGCAATTGGTGCGGCCGGGCGCGCCTGTCATGTATGGCGCCTTCACCTCCAATGTCGACATGAAGTCCGGTGCACCGGCCTTCGGCACGCCGGAGAACACAAAGGCCAATATCGCCTCCGGGCAATTGGCGCGGCGCTACGGGCTGCCCTACCGGACGACGCCGGGCTCGGCCTCCAATGCGGCAGATGCGCAAGGCGCCTATGAGACGCTGATGGCGCTGTGGGGCGCGGTGCTCGGTCATGGCAATCTCGTCTATCACGCCGCCGGCTGGCAGGAGGGCGGGCTGACGGCGTCGTTCGAAAAGTTCATCATCGATGTCGAGATGATCCAGCACATGATGGAGTTCCTGCGGCCGATCGTGGTCGACGAGGCGGAACTCGCCGTCGAGGCGCTGGGGGCGGTGCCGACGGGCGGCCATTTCTTCGGCGAGCCGCACACGCTGGAGCGCTACGCCACCGCCTTCTATCAGCCGATGCTGTCCAACTGGCAGAATTTTGAAGCCTGGCAGGAGGCCGGCAGCCTCGATGCAACAGCGCGCGCGACGCGGCTGTGGAAGAAGGCGCTGGAAGACTATGTCGAGCCGGCGATGGATGTCGCCGTGCGCGAGGCGCTCGATGCCTACGTGGCCAGGCGCAAGGAAGCGATCGGGCAGGGCGAGCCGTGATGCCTCCCATCCTGAATCCATTTACCCATCCAACTCACTGATATCAGAGAAAAATCCATGAAATCGCATGCAAAGGTCGTGGTCATTGGCGGCGGTGTCGTCGGGTGTTCCGTGCTGTTCCATCTGGCCCGCCATGGCTGGACCGACGTGGTGCTTCTGGAGCGCGACGAGCTGACATCCGGCTCGACCTGGCACGCGGCGGGCGGCATGCACACGATCAATGGCGACCCCAACGTCGCCAAGCTGCAGAAATACACGATCAGCCTCTACAAGGAGATCGAGGAGCTGTCGGGTCAGGCGACCGGCGTGCACCTGACCGGCGGCGTGCTGCTCGCCGCGACCGAAGCGCGGCTGGACTGGCTGCGCGGTGTCGTCGCCAAGGGCCGCTATCTCGGCATCGATCTGGAAGTGATCTCGGCGACAGAAGCGGCCGAGCTGATGCCGCTGCTCGACCCCAAGCAGTTCGTCGGCGCCGTCCGCAACAAGGAGGACGGCCATCTCGATCCCTCCGGCGTCACCCACGCCTATGCCAAGGCCGCGCGGAAGCTTGGGGCGGAAATAGAGCGCTTCACCAAGGTCGAGGACATTGTGCGGCGGCCCGACGGCCTATGGCGCGTCATCACCAACAAGGGCGAGGTGGTGGCCGAGCATGTCGTCAATGCCGGCGGCCTGTGGGCGCGCGAGGTCGGCCGCATGGTCGGGCTCGAATTGCCGGTGCTGGCCATGGAGCACATGTACCTGATCACCGAGGACATGCCGGAAGTCGCCGCCTGGAACGCCAAGACCGGCACCGAGATCATCCATGCGGTCGATTTCGACGGCGAGCTCTATCTGCGCCAGGAGCGCGGCGGCATGCTGATGGGCACCTATGAGAAAGCCAACAAGCCGTGGTCCGAATACCAGACCCCTTGGAATTTCGGCCATGAATTGCTGGCGCCCGACATCGACCGCATCGCACCGTCGCTGGAGGTCGGGTTCCGGCATTTCCCGGCCTTCCAGAACACGGGCATCAAGCAAATCATCAATGGGCCTTTCACCTTCGCGCCCGACGGCAACCCGCTGGTCGGGCCGGTACGCGGCCTGCCGGGCTTCTGGGTCGCCTGCGGTGTCATGGCCGGTTTTTCGCAGGGCGGCGGCGTCGGTCTCGCGCTGTCCAACTGGATGATCGAGGGCGACCCCGGCGCCGACATCTGGGCCATGGACGTGGCGCGCTATGGCGACTGGGCGACGATGGCCTACACCAACGCCAAGGTGCGCGAGAACTATTCCAGGCGCTTTTCGATCCGCTTCCCCAATGAGGAACTGCCGGCCGGACGGCCGCTCAAGACGACGCCGGTCTACGATCTGTTGTCGGCCAAGGGCGCGCAGTTTGGCGTCGCCTATGGGCTGGAAGTGCCGCTCTGGTACGCGCCGGAAGGCGTCAAGGACGAGTTCTCCTGGCGGCGTTCCAGTGATTTCTCACATGTCGCCAGAGAGGTCGCGACGGTGCGCGACGGCGTCGGCCTGGCGGAGATTTCGAGCTTCGCCAAATACAAGGTGACGGGCGAGGGGGCGGCTGCCTGGCTCGACCGCATGCTCGCCTGTAAACTGCCCAAGCCTGGCCGCATGACGCTGGCGCCGATGCTGAAGGACGACGGCAGGCTGATCGGCGATTTCACGCTGGCCAACCTGGGCCCTCCAGATCGAGATGGGGATGGCTGGTTCCTCGCCGGCTCCGGCATCGCCGAGCAGTATCATATGCGCTGGTTCGAGCAGCATCTGCCTGGCGACGGCTCGGTTCATATCGAGGCGCTGGGGGCGAAACTCACCGGCCTTGCCATTGCCGGCCCGAAGGCGCGAGAGGTGCTGGCCAAGGTCAGCCGCGCCGATGTTTCGAACGTGGCCGTCCCGTTCATGGCGGTGGCCAGGATGGATATCGGCATGGCGCCGTGCCTGGTCGGCCGCGTCAGCTACACCGGCGATCTCGGCTATGAGATCTGGGTGGCGCCGGAATATCAGCGCGCGGCTTATCATGCGCTGATGGCGGCAGGCGCGGAGTTCGGCATCGGCCTGTTCGGCTCGCGCGCGCTCAATGCGCTCAGGCTCGAGAAGAACTACGGCTCATGGGGGCGCGAATACCGGCCGATCTACGGGCCGCTCGAAGCCGGTCTCGACCGCTTCGTCGCCTATGGCAAGGAAGCCGATTTCATCGGCAAGGCGGCGGCGCTGGCCGAGCGCAAGCAAGGCGGAAAATTGCGGCTGCGTGCCTTCATTGTCGAGGCCGACGATGCCGATGTCATCGGCGACGAACCGATCTGGTTCGGCGGCGCGGTGCTCGGCTGGGTGACGTCGGGCGGCTACGCCCATCATTCGAATAAGTCCGTCGCCGTCGGCTATGTGCCGAAGGAGATCGCCGAGGAGAGCGACGGCTTCGAAATCGAGTTGCTGGGCAAGCGCCATGCGGCGCGCATCCAGGCGACACCGCTGTTCGACGCGAATTTTGAGCGCATGCGGGGGTGAAGGTTCACCCCGCATGGCGAGCGTCAAGCTTTGCGATTGTCCAGCGCGAAGGCGCCGGCACCGGCGAAGACCAGATAGAGGAAGATGAAGCAGAAGGAGATCGCCGCGTCGCCGCCATTGTTGGCCGGGAAGAAGTCGCGCGGGTAGTGCGCCATGAAATAGGCGATCGCCATTTCGCCGGCCAGCAGAAACGCGACCGGGCGAGTGAACAGGCCAAGCGCCAGCAGGATGCCGCCGGCGAATTCGAGGATGCCGGCGGCCGTCGTTAGCCCGGTGAGGACGTGAGGCTCGGCGCTGGCGGGGAAGTTGAACAGTTTCTGGCTGCCATGCTCGATGAACTGCAGCGCGGTCATGATGCGCAGCACGCCGAGCGCCTGCGGCTGGTATCTGGAGAGGCCTTCGAAAAGCTTCATCTGAAACTCCATTTTCACCCTCCCGGTCCGGCCATAGATTATGGTCCGGCGATGGACCATTCACTTCCCATGGCGCGCCATCAACAATCGGTGATTGGAAATGTTCTCCGGCATGCCCTTTCATATTGCTCTCGTCAGGGTTGCATTTATATCGCCATGGTTGTATTTGAGATGGACACTCTAAACCTGTGGGTTCCCTTGCCATGAAAAAAGTCGTCATAAGTCTATTCGCACTCCTTGCAGGCACTAGCTTCGCCATGGCCGAGGACGCCGGTTGCGAGGCCTTCAAGTGGCCTGTGACGCGGGAACAGGCGCTGTTTGCCGCGGCACCCGCAACGCCGGCTGGAGCGGAGCTGGCCGTGGGTGCTGCCGCGGACCTGGCGCTGGTTCCGGCGGAGAAAGCCGGTTTTACGTTGCCGCCCGAGCGCGCGCCGGCGGAGGGCACGTTCGGTGCCGTCGCCAGCGTGGACGTGCCGGCCGGAGGAGCCATTCAGATCAGCCTGTCGGGCGAGGCCTGGATCGATGTCATCCAGGACGGCAAGGCCATCAAGTCGGCGAGCTATAGCGGTGTGAAAACCTGCCCCGGCATCCGCAAGAGCGTACGCTTCAAGCTCACTGCCGGCCCGGCCACCGTCCAGTTCAGCGGCGCGAAAAAGGCCGAGCTGAAGGTCGCGGTGCTGACGCCGGAATAGGGCGGCACGCAGAGCAATGCGGCCTTTCATCGGTGGTGAGATGAAAGGCCGTCGCTTCGTGGTGGCGTTGTCTGTTTCCGTCAGCGCACCGGCGCCATCAGCGCGAAATGCGCGTCTTGCGGGTCCTGGCACTGCACGACCCAGCTGCCGCCGGGGACCTCCATCGGTCCCATCAGGATCTTGCCGCCATTGTCGGTGACGCGCTTTGCGGCCGCGTCAATGGCCGGAACGTTGAAATAGAACTGCCAGACCGGGACGGGGATCTGTTCAGGCTTGTTCATGATACCGCCACCAGATTCGGGGCCGGCGGTAAAGGTCTGGTAGGTGCCCATCGGGCCCATGTCGAAATCGCCGGCATCGACCCAGCCGAACTGGTCGGAATAGAAATCGAACGCCGCCTTCCAATCCGATGTGTACAGCTCGTGCCAGCCGATATGGCCGGGCGTGCTGGCCGGTACGACAGGCTGGTCGGGGCCGTTGGGCTGCAGGAACATGAAGGTCGCGCCTTGCGGGTCGGCGACGACGGCGAAGCGGCCGACGCCCGGGATGTCGTCGGGCTCGCGGTGGACGGCTCCGCCAGCTGCCTTCAATGCTTTGGTCGACGCGTCCACATCCTTGGTGTGGATATAGCCGAGCCAGGCGGGCGGCATACCCATCTTGGCTGCGTCCTCTGGCATCGTCATCAGCCCGCCGACGCCACGCTCGCCGACATTCATGACGATGTAGCGCGGCATGCCGGGCGCTTTGTCGAAGGGCTGCGCCGTCCAGCCGACAACCTTGGTGTAGAAGGCTTCGGCGGCGTCGAGGTCTGAAGTCATCAGTTCGTACCAGAAGAAGGGCATTGGGGATTTCGGCATGGTCGGTCTCCTCACCGTTCGGCATCGATCGTTGTCCGATCCACCGCAGGACGATCCTGGCCACGCAAATCCGACAACCGCCCCGGACAATAATGCCTGCCCATGACATGCGTTCCCGGTTGCGTGCCCCTCGATTTTCGATTTTCTCTACGGCAAGGGGGTTGTTCATGCGCCAGATGTCGCTCACGCCGGAGCTTGTCGCACTGTGCCACAGGGAAGAGGCCGATCCCGGCCCGGATCCGAGCTGGACGGAGCTGAAGGACGGGGATTTCCAGACGCTTGCATTGCGGCTGTCCGGCGAAGCGGACGAGGGGCCGCTGTGGGTGTTCGCCTACGGCTCGCTGATCTGGAAGCCGGAATTCGAATCGGTCGAGCAACGGCTCGCCACGGCCTTCGGCTGGCACCGCTCTTTCTGCCTCGACATGGTGCGCTGGCGCGGCAGCGCCGCGCAGCCGGGGCTGATGATGGCGCTCGAACGCGGCGGTCGCTGCAACGGCGTGATCTACCGTTTGCCGGAGGGTGAAAAGCCGGCGCAGATCGAAAGGCTGCTGCGCCGCGAGATCAGCGACCATGAGAGCGTCAGCTCGGTCAGGTGGCTGCCTGTGCATACGACGCAAGGCGCGCTCCGCGCACTCGGTTTCTGGGTTGGCGTGAAGGGCAGGGGTACGTCGCTGGGCCAGCCGCTGGACAGAGTGGCGAGCATATTGGCCAGGGCCTGCGGCCATATCGGTTCCGGCGCCGAATATCTCTACAACACGGTCAGCCATCTCGAAGCGTTCGGCATCCATGATCGCAATCTGTGGCGGCTGCAGGAACTGGTCGCGGACGAGGTCCGGGCCCTCCACGGCCGGCCGGTCGACCAGGGCGGTGCACCCAGGCAAGAGCAGCCGTCCACGGCATAACATGAGTGAAAAAATCATGTTTTTATCTAGCCTTTTCAGCAGCTTGTGCCAAAAATTGACCAATTGATAAAAAAATAAAACGTGCTAGCCTTCCCCAAAACGAAAACAAGGGGAACTGACAATGCCAGAAGGCCAGTTCAAGGAAGGTATCGTCGGCGGCCGGCTTCCAGCCGAGCAGTATGCGGACAATTTTTCCGACCTGCATCCGCCGCTCGATCACCACGAGGCGCTGGTCGAATCCGACCGCTGCTATTTCTGCTACGACGCGCCGTGCATGAACGCGTGTCCGACCTCGATCGACATTCCGCTGTTCATCCGCCAGATCTCGACCGGCAATCCGATCGGCTCGGCCAAGACCATCTTCGATCAGAACATTTTGGGCGGCATGTGCGCCCGCGTCTGCCCGACCGAGACGCTGTGCGAAGAGGTCTGCGTGCGTGAGGTGGCGGAAGGCAAGCCGGTGCAGATCGGCCGCCTGCAGCGCTACGCCACCGATGTCGCGATGGCCGAGAACAAGCAGTTCTACGCGCGCCCGGAGCCGACCGGAAAGACCATTGCCGTGGTCGGCGCCGGCCCGGCCGGCCTTGCCGCTGCGCACCGGCTAGCCCGCCATGGCCATGACGTGACCATACTGGAGGCGCGGCCGAAGGCCGGCGGCCTCAACGAATACGGCATCGCCGCCTATAAGAGCGTCGACAATTTCGCCCAGGCCGAGGTCGACTATGTCACCGCGATCGGCGGCATCGACATCCAGAACGGCAAGGCGCTCGGCCGCGACTACCAGCTCTCCGACCTGATCCGCAACTACGATGCGGTGTTCCTCGGCATGGGGCTTGGCGGCGTCAACGCGCTGCGCGCCGATGGCGAGGATGCCGCCGGCATCACCAATGCGGTGGAGTTCATAGCCGAGCTGCGCCAGGCCAGCGATCTCGCCAGCCTGCCTGTCGGCCGCCGCGTCGTCGTCATCGGCGGCGGCATGACGGCGATCGACGCCGCCGTGCAGTCGAAGCTGCTCGGCGCCGAGGAGGTGACGATCTGCTACCGGCGCGGCCAGGAGCACATGAACGCCTCGGAGTTCGAGCAGGACCTGGCCGCCGCCAATGGCGTCACCATCCGCCATTGGCTGCAGCCGAAGCGGGTGATCACCGACGCCGGCCAGGTGTCGGGCATCGAACTCGAATACACGGCATTGAAGGGCGACAAGCTTGCCGGTACCGGCGAGACGCTGACGCTTGTCGCCGACCAGGTGTTCAAGGCGATCGGCCAGAGCTTTGTCCCGGCCGCGCTCAACGGCAGCGAGGCCTCGATCGAGCTCGAAGCCGGGCGTATAAAGGTCGATGGGGAAGGGCGCACCTCGCTGGCGAAAGTCTGGGCCGGCGGCGACTGCATCTTTGGCGGCGACGACCTGACCGTTTCGGCGGTCGCGCAGGGCCGTGACGCTGCCGAGAGCATGCACAGGAGTCTGACGCAGGGATAAGGATCATGGCCACGGTGGAACCGGGCATCGCCCGTCACTACGACATAGCGGGTCTCGAGCAGCGCATCCTTGCCGCGCTCGCCGATATCGGCGTGGACGTTGCCCATCTGCGCGCCGGCGATCTTGAGGCGGTCGACGAATTCCACATTGGCGGTATCGCCGCCACAAGGGAACTCATCGGGCAGATGGGTTTGAAGCCGGGAGCCGGGCTGCTCGATATCGGATCGGGGGTGGGCGGTCCCGCCCGTTTTGCCGCCAACGAAGCCGGCGCCGACGTCACCGGCATCGATCTTACGCAAAGTTATGTCGACATCGCGACCAGCCTGTCGAAGCGCGCGGGCATGGTCGACAGGACGCACTTCGTGCAAGGCAGTGCGCTGGACATGCCATTCGCCGATGCCAGCTTCGACGCGGCCATGATCCTGCATGTCGGCATGAACCTTCCTGACAAGAAAAAGCTGATGAGCGAGGCCGCGCGTGTGCTCAAGCCGGGCGGCGTCTTTGCCGTCTACGACGTGATGCGGCTCAAGGATGGCGCGCTGACCTATCCGCTGCCATGGGCATCGGATGAGAGCATGTCCTTCGTTGCCACGCCCGACGACTATCGCTCGGCTGCCACGGCTTCCGGCTTCTCCGTCGTCGCCGAGCGGCGGCGCGGTGCTTTCGCCGTCGAATTCTTCGCCGCGATACGTGCCCGGATGGCCGCCGCGCAAGCGGAAGGCAAGAAGCCGCCGCCCGGCGTCGGCCTCGTCATGGGCGAAGACGCCGGCACCAAGATCGCCAATGTCACCGCCGCGCTTGAAGGCGGCATTCTCGCACCCGTTGAACTGCTTCTTCGTCTCGGCTGAAAGGGACCTGTCATGGCAGACCTCCGCAACAATTTCGTCGGCATCAAATCGCCAAATCCGTTCTGGCTGGCCTCGGCACCGCCCACCGACAAGGCCTACAACGTCATCCGCGCCTTCAAGGCAGGCTGGGGTGGCGTGGTGTGGAAGACGCTGGGCGAGGAAGGCCCGCCGGTCGTCAACGTCAACGGCCCGCGCTATGGCGCGATATGGGGCGCCGACCGGCGCCTGCTCGGCCTCAACAACATCGAACTGATCACCGACCGCGACCTGCAGACCAACCTGCGCGAGATGAAGCAGGTCAAGATGGACTGGCCCGACCGCGCACTCGTCGCCTCGATCATGGTGCCTTGCGAAGAGGCAAGCTGGAAAGCCATCCTGCCGCTGGTCGAGGAGACCGGGGCCGACGGCATCGAGCTCAATTTCGGCTGCCCGCACGGCATGTCGGAACGCGGCATGGGCGCGGCCGTCGGCCAGGTGCCGGAATATATCGAAATGGTGGTGCGCTGGTGCAAGCAGTATACGCGCATGCCCGTCATCACCAAGCTGACGCCCAACATCACCGATATCCGCAAGCCCGCGCGGGCGGCACATGCCGGCGGCACCGACGCGGTGTCGCTGATCAACACCATCAATTCGATCACCGGTGTCGACCTCGACAGTTTCGCGCCGATGCCGACCATCGACGGCAAAGGCTCGCATGGCGGCTATTGCGGCCCGGCGGTGAAGCCCATCGCCATGAACATGGTGGCCGAAATCGCGCGCGATCCGGAGACACACGGCGTGCCGATCTCCGGCATTGGCGGCATCACCACCTGGCGCGACGCCGCTGAATTCATGGCGCTCGGCGCCGGCAACGTGCAGGTGTGCACAGCGGCGATGACCTACGGCTTCAAGATCGTGCAGGAGATGATCGCCGGTCTGGAAAACTGGATGGACGAGAAGGGCCACCGCTCGCTCGACGACATTATCGGCCGCGCCACGCCCAACGTCACCGATTGGCAGTATCTCAACCTCAACTATGTCGCCAAGGCGCATGTCGACCAGGACGCCTGCATCAAGTGTGGCCGCTGCCACATCGCCTGCGAGGACACTTCGCACCAGGCCATCACCAGCGTGGTCAATGGCGTGAGACACTTCGAGGTGATCGAGGCCGAATGCGTCGGCTGCAATCTGTGCGTCAATGTCTGCCCGGTCGAGAACTGCATCTCCATGGAGCCGCTGGCTGCCGGCGTCATGGACCAGCGCACCGGCAAGCCGGTGTCGCCGATCTACGCCAACTGGACGACGCATCCGAACAATCCGATGGCCAAGGTGGCCGCGGAGTAGCCACAGACACGCAAAAACGGCGCCTTCGGGTGCCGTTTTTCTTTTTCCTATTGCGGATAACAATTATCCACGATAAATAGTATCCATGAATAGGAAATCAGCATCATGAAGCTGGGCGAGGGCGTTGAGGCGGCCATCCATTGCGCGGCCACGCTTGCGAGCGTCGAGGGCAACAGCACCATGCCGGGTGCTGCTCTCGCCGAGTGTTTCGGACTGTCGCCCAGCTATCTGCTGAAGCATCTCAACATGCTGGCCGCCGCCAGCATTCTTGAATCGGTGCCGGGGCCGGCTGGCGGCTACCGGCTGGCGCGGGCGGCCGAACGCATCACCCTGCTCGATATCGTGCTGGCCATAGAAGGGCGCGAACCGGCATTTCGCTGCGGCGAAATCCGCCGCAACGGGCCGGTCAAGATCGACGCCTCGGCCTATGTCAAACCCTGCGGCATCAATGCCGCGATGCTCAAGGCCGAGCGCGCCTATCGGGCAGCGCTTGCTGAGGTGAAGCTGTCCGACATCGTGGCGGACTACACGGCCGAAGGCGATCCCAGATCCTTTGCCGCGAGCTGCGCCTTCGTGGCGCGCCACCAGCGGCCGCAGAAATCCAGTTCAACCCCGCCAAAGCAGATGTGAAAGGATATCAGATGAAACAGAGGATGCAGTTTTTCGCCAAGGCGCCGGAGATCATGAAGGCGGTGTCGGCGCTCAACAAGGCGGTCGACGAATGCGGGCTCGAGGTCAGCCTGTTGCACCTGATCAAGCTCAGGGCCTCGCAGATCAATGGCTGTTCCTTCTGCGTCGAGATGCACAGCCGCGAGGCGCGGCGAGATGGCGAAACCGAGCAGCGGCTCTATCTCGTCGCGGCCTGGAAGGAATCGCCATTGTTTTCCGAACGCGAGCGCGCCGCTTTCGCCTGGACCGAGGCGGTGACCCTGATCGCCAACAATGGTGTGTCGGATGAGCTCTATGCCCGCACGCTTGAGCATTTCTCGGAAGAGGAACTGGTCAAGCTGTCCGTCGCGCTCGGCATGATCAACACCTGGAATCGGCTCTGCATCCCGTTCCAGGCCATTCATCCGATGCCGGCCGCCAAGGCCGCCTGATCTTATCGCCGTTGGAGCTCCGTCGAGGAGGCGGCGCTCCCCATTGGTTTCAAAGGGAGTATTTTATGCCTGCCGATTTGCCATCGATCTTGTTGTTTGTGGGCCGCCTGGTGCTTGGCGGCGCCTTCGTCTTCGCCGGCCTGCGCAACATCCTGAACGCCGCTTTCCTGACCGGGCTGATGGCCGCGCGGGGCGTGCCGCAAGCGCGGCTGGAGCTGTGGGCCGGCATTGTGCTCCAG
The DNA here is from genome assembly GCF_007003935.1 of Mesorhizobium sp. WSM4310. Taxonomy (NCBI): domain Bacteria; kingdom Pseudomonadati; phylum Pseudomonadota; class Alphaproteobacteria; order Hyphomicrobiales; family Phyllobacteriaceae; genus Mesorhizobium; species Mesorhizobium sp. WSM4310. The sequence goes on along the minus strand of NZ_VFTA01000029.1, from coordinate 28,184 downwards.
ATCATCGCCGGTGTCCTGGTGATGGCCGGCCTGTGGACGGCACTCGCCTGCGCGGTGCTGGTGCTGTTCCTGATCGTCGCCACGCCGATGTTCCACAATTTCTGGGACCACCAGGGCCCGGATCGCGCGGCGCGCATCAACGGCTTCGTCGGCAATGTCGCGCTGGGCGGCGGTTTCCTGACGTTGATCGCGCAGACGCTCTGAGGGTCTAACTCAGGCCGCGAACCGCAACCCGCCATCGCAGGTCAGCACCTGGCCGGTCATGAAGCCGTTGGACACGAGGAAGGCAATCGCCGAGGCGACGTCCTCGGCGCGGCCGATGCGGCCCACAGGCGTCTTGCCGGCATATTCGGCAAAGACCGCCTGCCGCTGGTCGTCGGGCAAAAAGTTCCACCACGGCGTGTCGATGACGCCGGGCGCCACGACGTTGACGCGCAAGGGCTTCAGTTCGACCGCGAGGATCGGCGCCACGGTCAAGAGCATGCCGTTGATGGCGCCGATGCCGGCGATGCCAGGCATTGTGGCCTGAGCCGACACCGCGGATATGAAGGTGACCGAGCCCGATTTGCTCAGCGTCGGCAAGGCGGCCTGCAGGCAGGACAGTTGCGGCCGCACCTTCTCTTCGACGCCGCTGCCGAGATCGGCAAGGTCAAGCGTCTCGAACGGGCCAAGGCCCTTGCCGCCGCTGGCCGCCAGGACGAGGTGGTCGAACGGGCCGAGGCGCTCGAAGAACTGGCGGACCTCGTCCGGCTTCGACGCATCGAACGCGGCCTTGTCGGCGGCGCCGCCGAGGCTCTTCCAGGCGCCGATGAGCTTGTCCTGGTTGCGCCCGGTGATCGTCACCTTCATGCCTGGGCCGAGCAGTTTTCGCGCGGTCGCCAGGCCGATGCCGGATGAGCCGCCGATGATGACTGTGTGTTCGGTTCTGTTGGTCATGAGTGCTGTTCCCTGGATTTCGAGGAGGCCGGGCCGACAAGGTCGAGGCTCAGCTTTCGCAATTGTTGCCGTGCCCTGGCGTCATAGGCCTGGGCATCGGCGCGGGCTTCGCGCAGTCCGTCGAAATAGAGGCCGCTGCGGCCTTCGAGCGCGGGAGCGGCGGCGAGGTTGACGATGGCTTCGGCGCCGGTCCCGACCGAACTCCATGGCGTCACGCCGGCCTGCCGGACCATGGTGGTGTTCATGTAGCTTGCTGGGTGCAGCGCGTTGACGGTGACGCCGGTGCCTTTCAGCTCTTCCGCCAGATCGACGGTGAACAGGATTTGCGCCAGCTTGCTCTGGCAATAGGCGCGCACGCCGCTATAGCCGTGGGTGAGCATCACGTCGCCGAAATCGATCGCTTGCTGGCCGGCCGAGGCGACGTTGACGATGCGCGCCGGGGCGCTGGCCTTCAGCAGAGGCAGAAGCTCCGAGGTCAGCAGGAAACCGGCGAGATAGTTGACGGCGAAGCGCAGTTCGTAGCCATCGGTACTGATCTGCCGTTTGGCGCCCGCCGTGCCGATGCCGGCATTGTTGATGAGAATATCGAGCCGGTTCGTCCGGGCACGTACCGCCTCGGCGAGGCGGCGAATTTCGGCCAGTGAAGCAAGGTCGGCGGCGAGGAATTCGGCCTTGCCGCCGGCGGCTTCGATCTCGGCGACCGCTGCCTTGCCGCGCGCCGCGTCGCGGCCATGCACCAGCACCCCGGCGCCGGCGGCACCCAGCCGTTGCGCGACGACGCGGCCGACGCCGTCGGTCGAGCCGGTGATGAGGATTGTCTTGTCTTTCAGGTCCATGTCCAGAGCCTCCTGTCTGCTGCTCTGAACGCAAGATGGGACGTCTGGCCGATCTCAAACAGTTCAAACTTTATCCTGGTATCAATACTGCTATAATAAGAAGCATGGATGCTCCCTCCCATTCCGCTGAAGACAGCCGCCGGCGCGAGCTTGGGGCTTTCCTGCGCTCGCGGCGCGAAAGGCTGACACCCTCGGCGACCGGCATCTCGACCGGCCTCAGGCGCCGCACGCCGGGCCTGCGCCGCGAAGAGGTGGCGATGATCGCCGGCGTCGGCACCACCTGGTACACCTGGCTGGAACAGGGCAGGGACGTGCGCCCTTCCGTGGAGGTGCTGACGGCGTTAAGCGAGGCGCTGCGCCTGGACGCCGTCGAGAGGCGGCACCTGTTCATCCTTGCCGGGCGTCAGCAGCCGGAGCGCCGCGTCGCCGCGCCGGAAAAGGCCGACGGTCCCTTGCTGCACATGTTGCAAAGCCTCGTCCTGCAACCCGCCTACGTCGTTGGCCGACGCTGGGACGTGCTGGCCTGGAACGACGCGGCCGTCGCGGTGTTCGGCGACTATGGCCTTCTCGAGGGTGACGCCCGCAACATCGTCCACATGGTGTTCACCAGCCCGCACCACCGCCGTTTGCTGGTCGACTGGGAAGAACTCGCCCGCGTGGTGCTCGCGTCGTTTCGCGCGGAGAGCGCCAAATATGTCGGTGATCCCGATTTCGACCGGCTGATCGCGCTTATGATGCGCTCGAGCCCCGAGTTCCGTGACTGGTGGCCCCTGAGGGACGTGGCACGAAGACTGACCGGGCTGAAGCACCTGCGGCACCCCGTTGCGGGTGCGATGACATTCGAGCATATGAGCCTGTCGATCGACGATGGTTCTGACATGAGGCTGGTCGTCTACACGCCGCTCGCCGAGCAGAACTCGATTGCCAAGCTGCAATCCTTGCTGGACGCACTTCCGGCCGAGCGGCGTAGCGCCTGAGCCGGCGGGGGTCAGCCCTTCGGCTTCAGCCCATCCAGGAACAACTGCTCCAGGAATCTTGCCGCGTCCTCGAAGCGCCCGTCGCCGCCACGGTTCGGTCCCAGCACGGCGCGCACCTGGACGTCGAAATCGGCGTAGTGCTGCGTCGTCGCCCAGATCGAGAAGATCAGGTGCCAGGGGTCGGTGCGGGCGATCTTGCCGGCGCGCATCCAGCCCTTGATGACGGTGGCCTTCTCGTCGACCAGCGTCTTCAGATCGCCAGCCAGCAGCGGCATGATGCGCGGCGCGCCTTGCAGGATTTCGTTGGCGAACAACCGGCTCTCGCGCGGGAAATCGCGCGCCATTTCGAGCTTTCGCCTGATGTAGCTCCTGAGCTCGGTCAGGGGATCGCCGATGTCGTCGAGTTCGCGCAGCGGCGCAAGCCAGGTGTCGAGCAGGCGCAGCATCAAGGTCTCGTGAATGTCCTCCTTGCGGCGGAAGTAATAGAGCAGGTTCGGTTTCGACATGCCGGCGGCTTCGGCGATCTGGTCGATGGTCGAGCCGCGGAAGCCATGGGTGGAGAACACTTCGAGCGCGGCCTCGAGGATGAGTTCGCGCTTTTCCTGCTGGATGCGGGTGCGGCGAGGGGCTTCCGTGCCGGTGTTCACCGTTGCGAACCCTCATGTTGGCGGTCATCTGGACCAATTCTCTGGACCAGTTTTTCCCTAGGCTGTGGAACGCACTTCAGGAGCCGCATTTCCGCTAGTAATCCCTTGACCGCCGACAGGGCGGTGCTAACGTTTGTCCAATCGGTCAAAAATTTGCGTAGCATGAAAACGGCGCAAAGACCAAGCGTTGGACGCACCGAAACAGGTTACAAGGGGAAGTCTTGGTCATGTCCAACCGGCTGAAAGTCACGCCGAACGATCTCAGTGCATTCTGGATGCCGTTCACGGCAAACCGGCAGTTCAAGCAGGCGCCACGCATGTTCGTGTCCGCCAAGGACATGCACTACACGACCAGCGATGGCCGCAAGGTGCTCGACGGCACCGCCGGTCTGTGGTGCGTCAACGCCGGCCACTGCCGGCCGAAGATCACCGAGGCGATCCAGCACCAGGCCGCCGAACTCGACTACGCGCCGGCCTTCCAGATGGGCCATCCCATCGTGTTCGAGCTGGCCAACCGCCTGGTCGACATCGCGCCCAAGGGCATGGACCATGTCTTCTTCACCAATTCGGGTTCGGAATCGGTCGAGACGGCGCTGAAGATGGCGATCGCCTATCATCGCATGAAGGGCGAGGGTGCCCGTACCCGTCTGATCGGCCGCGAGCGCGGCTATCACGGCGTCAATTTCGGCGGCATCTCGGTCGGCGGCATCGTCTCCAACCGCAAGATGTTCGGCACGCTGCTCGGCGGCGTCGACCATATGCCGCATACGCATCTGCCGGAAAAGAACGCCTTCTCGAAGGGTGTGCCGGAATATGGCGCGGAGCTTGCCAACGAACTGGAGCGCATCGTTACCCTGCATGACGCCTCGACCATCGCGGCGGTCATCGTCGAGCCGGTCGCCGGCTCCACCGGCGTCATCCTGCCGCCCAAGGGCTATCTGCAGAAGCTGCGTGAAATCTGCACCAAGCACGGCATCCTTTTGATCTTCGACGAGGTCATCACCGGCTTCGGCCGTCTCGGCGCGCCGTTCGCGGCCGACTATTTCGGCGTCACGCCCGACATCATGACCACCGCCAAGGGCGTCTCCAACGGCGTCATCCCGATGGGCGCGGTGTTCGTGAAGAAGGAAATCCACGACGCCTTCATGACTGGTCCCGAGCATATGATCGAGTTCTTCCACGGCTACACCTATTCGGGCAATCCGATCGCCTGCGCCGCGGCCTTGGGCACCCTCGACACCTACAAGGAAGAGGGCCTGCTCACCCGTGGCGAGGAACTGGCGCCCTATTGGGAGGACGCGCTGCACTCGCTGAAGGACGAGCCGCATGTCATCGACATCCGCAACATCGGCCTGATCGGCGCGATCGAACTGGCGCCGATCGCCGGCAGCCCGACCAAGCGGGCCTTCTCGGCCTTCGTCAAGGCGTTCGAGCGCGGCGCGCTGATCCGCACCACAGGCGACATCATCGCGCTGTCGCCGCCGCTGATCATCACCAAGGGCCAGATCAACGAACTGATCGACCATGTGCGTGAAGTGCTGAGGTCGATCGACTAGCCTAGTCTATAGTCGGACGGCGTTGGGAACCGCCGTCCGATTTTTGAATGAAATGGAAGGACTTTGAATGGCCGCACCCGGCGAGAATCTGCGAATCAATTCAGACCGTTTGTGGGATTCGATAATGGAAATGGCGAAGATCGGCCCTGGCATTGCCGGCGGCAACAATCGCCAGACCGTGACCGACGAAGACGGCGAGGGCCGGCATCTGTTCAAGCGCTGGTGCGATGATGCCGGGCTCGAAATGGGCGTCGACGAGATGGGCACGATGTTTGCCCGCCGCGAAGGCACCGACCCCAGCCTGCCGCCGGTCTATGTCGGCAGCCATCTCGATACGCAGCCGACCGGCGGCAAATATGATGGCGTGCTGGGCGTCCTCGGCGGCCTGGAGATCGTGCGCTCGCTCAACGATCTCGGCATCAAGACGAAACACCCGATCGTCGTCACCAACTGGACCAACGAGGAAGGCGCGCGCTTTGCCCCGGCGATGATGGCGTCGGGCGTATTCGCCGGCGTGCTCGACCAGGCAGACGTCTATGAGCACACGGACAAGAACGGCAAGAAATTCGGAGAGGAACTGGAGCGCATCGGCTGGAAGGGCACGGAGAAGGTCGGCGATCGCAAGATCCACGCCTTCTTCGAACTGCATATCGAACAGGGGCCGATCCTCGAGGACGAAGACATCGACATTGGCGTCGTCACCCATGGCCAGGGCCTGAAATGGCTGCAGGTGACGCTGACCGGCAAGGAAGCCCATACCGGCTCGACGCCGATGCCGAAGCGCCGCAATGCCGGTCTCGGCATGGCGCGCGTGATCGAGCTGGTGCACGAGATCGCCATGGACTACCAGCCGGATGCCGTCGGCGCGGTCGGCCACATGGAAGCCTATCCCAATTCGCGCAACATCATCGCCGGCCGCACCGTCTTCACCATCGACATCCGCTCGCCCGAGAAGGAAGTGCTCGACGCCATGGATGCGCGCGTCCGCGAAGGCATCGACACGATCTGCGAGGCGCTCGACATCCGGTACAAGGTCGAGCAGGTCGGCCATTTCGATCCGGTCACCTTTGATGCCGGCTGCGTGAAGGCCATCCGCGATGCCGCCGATCGGCTCGGCTATACGCACCGCAACATCGTCTCCGGCGCAGGCCACGACGCCTGCTGGATCAACCGCGTCGCGCCGACCGCCATGGTGATGTGCCCGTGCGTCGACGGGTTGTCGCACAACGAGGCCGAGGAAATCACCAAGGAATGGGCCGGCGCCGGCGCCGACGTCCTGTTCCACGCGGTGGTGGAGACCGCCGTCATCGTGGAGTAAGCCTAGAGATTTCAAACGCCGCTCGCAAAGAAGCGCGAAGAGAACAAGGGAACAAGAAAATGACCAAAGTCATCAAGAACGGCACCGTCGTCACCGCCGACCGAACGTGGAAGGCGGATGTGCTAGTCAAGCACGGCAAGATCGTCGCCATAGGCTCCGACCTGCATGGCGACCATGAGTACGACGCCACCGGCTGCTATGTCATGCCGGGCGGCATCGACCCGCACACCCATCTCGAAATGCCGTTCATGGGCACCTATTCGGCCGACGATTTCGAATCCGGCACGCGGGCAGCCCTTGCCGGCGGCACCACCATGGTGGTCGATTTCTGCCTGCCGGCGCCGCAGCAGTCACTGCTCGAAGCCTTGCAGATGTGGGACAACAAGACGTCGAAAGCTGCCTGCGACTATTCCTTCCACATGGCGGTCACCTGGTGGGGCAAGCAGGTGTTCGACGAGATGGCCACCGTCGTCGACAAGGGCATCACCTCGTTCAAGCACTTCATGGCCTACAAGGGCGCGCTGATGGTGGACGACGACGAGATGTATGCGTCGTTCCAGCGCTGCGCCGACCTTGGCGCGCTGCCGTTGGTGCATGCCGAGAATGGCGACGTGGTTGCCGCACTTTCGCAGAAACTGCTCGCCGCCGGCAACAATGGCCCGGAGGGCCATGCCTATTCGCGGCCGCCGGAAGTGGAAGGCGAGGCGACAAATCGCGCCATCATGATCGCCGACATGGCCGGCGTGCCGCTCTACGTCGTGCATGTCTCCTGCGAGCAGGCGCATGAGGCCATTCGGCGGGCGCGCCAGAAAGGCATGCGCGTGTTCGGCGAGCCGCTGATCCAGCATCTGACGCTGGACGAGAGCGAGTATTTCGACAAGGACTGGGACCATGCGGCGCGCCGCGTGATGAGCCCGCCCTTCCGCAACAGACTTCACCAGGATTCGCTGTGGGCCGGGCTGCAGGCCGGGTCGCTGCAGGTGGTGGCGACCGACCATTGCGCCTTCACCACCAAGCAGAAGCGCTTCGGCGTCGGCGATTTCACCAAGATCCCCAACGGCACAGGCGGCCTCGAGGACCGTTTGCCGGTGCTGTGGACCAAGGGCGTCAACACCGGGCGGCTGACGATGAACGAGTTCGTCGCGGTGACCTCGACCAACATCGCCAAGATCCTCAACATGTATCCGAAGAAGGGCGCCATCGTCGAAGGGGCTGACGCCGACATCATCGTCTGGGATCCAAAGCGCAAGAAGACGATTTCGGCCAAGAAGCAGCAGTCGGTGATCGACTACAATGTGTTTGAGGGCGTCGAGGTGACCGGCCTGCCGCGCTTCGTCTTCTCGCGCGGCGAATTGTCGATCGAGGAGGCCGAGGTGAAGGCAAAGCCCGGCCACGGCCAGTTCGTCGGCCGCGAGCCGAACGCCGCGGTCAACCGGGCCCTGTCGACGTGGAAAGAGATCACCGCGCCGCGCAAGGTGGAACGCACGGGCATCCCGGCGACGGGGGTTTAGGCTTGGCGCGTTCGGCCGCGCTCATCGCGATGGTCTTGGCGGCGGTTGCCGGTGGCCCGGCGACCGCGGCCGGCGTGCTGGCAGGCTCCTGGGGCAATGATGTCGGCTGTGCCGGCATCAAGGCCGGTTACCAGAACAGTGATGCCTATATCCTGTTGACCGCGGAAGGCATCGAGACCTATGGCAGCGGTTGCCGGTTCGAGCAGCAATTGACCCCGGTGCCGGGTCCGCAATCGCTGCGTTCGACCTGTTCCGCCGAAGGCGAGGCGGGAACGGCGATCGAAACAATCGTGGTGACCAACAAGGGTGCGGATGGCTTCTTCGTGGCCATTCCCGGTCTTGAGGAACTGGGGCCGCTGCGGTCATGTTCGTGATGTTATGAGCACTGGGATCTGGGGGATGAGCATGCGCGGTTTCGGTTTGTCTGTTGCGATGACGCTTGTGCTGGCGGCGGGACAAGCTTCCGCGGCAAGCATTGATCTGTCGAAACCCTATGGCGACAAATATGGCTGCATCAACCGCAATGGCCAGGAAGTCGCCGCCGACAAGATGCTGCTTTTGACCGACAAGGAATTGATTACCGCCGCCAGCGCCTGCACGTTCACGAAGACGCAAGCGCAGGCTGACGGATCGCTGGTGGTGACGGCGACATGCGAGGCGGAAGGCGAAGAGGGACAGGAGCCGACCAATTTCACCATCAAGCGCAGCGCCAGGAACACCAGGAAGCTGACGATCACGGATGCGGACGGCAATGTGATGGGGGAAGTCTCGCGGTGCAAATGACGGCGATCCCGTCGAGCTCAGGCGACCAGCGCATCCAGTTCCGGCAGCAGGACGACACTCTCCTGTTCGTTTGGGTCGGTGCGCGCAATGACGGCCGAGGACGGGGCGTTGCTCAGATTGGCCGGCAGATGCGGCACGCCGGCCGGAATGTAGAAGAGGTCGCCGGCCTTGACGACGATGTGGTGTTCGAGCCGGTCGCCATACCAGGTATGGACCTCGCCGGAGAGCACGTAGATCGCCGTTTCATGGTTCTCGTGCAGATGCGCCTTGGCACGGGCGCCGGGCGGCATGGTGAGCACGTGCATGCAGATGCCGGAGGAGCCGACCGACTCCGTGGCGATGCCGGAGAAATAGGTCAGTCCCTGCTTGCCTTCATAAGTGCTTTCAGGGCGGATAAGATGACAAGTGGGTTTGGGCGACATCGGGGAAACTCCGGGCGTCGATTTGCGTGGAACAGGGCCAATGGGACAGGGCAAGTGGAAAACAACATCGCGATAAAAGCAATCGGATTCCGGCCGACGCCCCTTTGGCGGGAACAGGCAGGCAGCGGCCGATGACAGGGATTTCGCCAGCCGTTGTCGCGGCAAGCAAACTTGGCCTCACCTTCCAGACCAATGACGGCCCCGTCCAGGCACTGTCCAATGTCGACCTGACGATCGGCAAGGGGGAGTTCGTCTCCTTCATCGGACCGTCGGGCTGCGGCAAGACCACGCTGCTGCGAGTCATCGCCGATCTGGAGAAACCGACATCAGGCACGATCTCGGTCAACGGCATGACGGCGGAGCAGGCGCGCGGGAAACGCGCCTATGGCTATGTCTTCCAGGCAGCCGCCCTGTTTCCGTGGCGCACCATCGAGCGCAATGTCGCGCTGCCGCTGGAGATCATGGGCCTGTCGAAGGCGGAGCAGGCGGAACGCATCAAGCGCACGCTCGATCTCGTCAACCTCTCGGGCTTCGAGAAGAAATACCCCTGGCAGCTTTCCGGCGGCATGCAGCAGCGCGCCTCGATCGCCCGAGCGCTGGCCTTCGACGCCGATCTGCTGCTGATGGACGAACCGTTCGGCGCGCTGGACGAGATCGTGCGCGACCACCTCAACGAGCAATTGCTGGAGTTGTGGGGGCGGACCAACAAGACCATCTGCTTCGTCACCCACTCCATTCCGGAAGCGGTCTATCTGTCGACGCGCATCGTCGTCATGTCGCCGCGCCCGGGCCGCGTCAGCGATGTCATCGAGTCGACGCTGCCCAAGGAGCGGCCGCTCGACATCCGCGAGACGCCGGAGTTTTTGGCGATAGCTGCCCGCGTGCGCGATGGGTTGAGGGCAGGGCACAGCTATGATGATTGAGCGGCCTGGCAAGCAAGCGGCCCCCTACGCTTTCGTCATCCTAGGGCGGAGCAGGCGCGAAGCAGCCTGCGTAGACCCTAGGATCCATGCCGTGACGTCGGTCGGAGAGCGCAAACGGCTGAGAATACCCGCCAAGCAGGGCGAGACGCAGGCAGCCATGTTCCGCACCGCTGCGGAGCGTCGAGGTAACGGCATGGATCCTAGGGTCTGCGCCGCGTCGCTTCGCTCCTTGCTCCGCCCTAGGATGACGAAGAGAACGAACGTCGCGGCAGCGAAAACGAAGGCACCCGGCCTTCGCTTCGCTCCGGCCACCCTCTCCCCGGCGGGGAGAGGAGAAGGGCAGTTCTAGATGGATAGCTTCCGCGACAAGCTCGTCCCCGTGACCTCCATCCTCGCCGGCGTCGTCGTGCTCTGGTATGTCTTCGCCGTCATCCTCAATGCGCCGTTCCAGCGCGATCTCGACACCCGGGCCAACGAAACGCCCGGCGCCGTCGAGTTCATCGGCAAGACGCTGGCGCAGCCGAAGCCGACGCTGCCGGCGCCGCATCAGGTGGCGGTGAACTTCTTCGAGAACACGTTTCTGCGGCCCATCACCTCGAGCCGCAGCCTCGTCTACAATGCCTGGGTGACGCTGTCGTCGACGCTGCTCGGCTTTGCCTTCGGCACCGCGCTCGGCATCATCATCGCCGTCGGCATCGTGCATGTGGCGACGCTCGACCGCAGCCTGATGCCGTGGATCATCGCCTCGCAGACCATTCCGATCCTGGCGGTGGCGCCGATGATCATTGTTGTGTTGGCGGCGATCGGCATCACCGGGCTGATCCCGAAGGCGATGATCTCGACCTATCTGTCGTTCTTCCCGGTGACGGTCGGCATGGTGAAGGGGCTGCGCTCGCCCGAGATCATGCATCTCGACCTGATGCACACCTACAATGCCAGTGCCTCGCAGACCTTCTGGAAGCTGCGCGTGCCGGCCTCGGTGCCGTTCCTGTTCACCTCGATGAAGGTGGCGGTGGCGGCAAGCCTGGTCGGTGCCATCGTCGGCGAACTGCCAACCGGTGCTGTCGCCGGCATCGGCGCCAAGCTGCTTGCCGGCGCCTATTACAGCCAGTCCATCGACATCTGGTCGGCGCTGGTCGCCGGTTCGATCGTGGCGGCACTGCTGGTCATGGTGGTCGGCATTGCCGGGCGCATCGTCGATCGCGCCATGGGCGGGAGGCCGGCATGAACTGGCTGAAACCTTCGTGGCAAGCCGTGCTGGCGATCGTGTTGTGCGTGATCGCAATCGCGCTCGGCGCGATGTCGAAGCCGGAAGCGGCAGCGCTCGCGGACCCGACCGCCAGCATCAGCTATCCCTATCTCGGAACCAAGGGCCTGATGCTCGGCCTGGTGATCGTGGCGGCGCTGGTTTCGATGCTCAGGATTCCTTCGCTTGTGGAGGCCGTCGTGTTGTTTGTCGGCGCCCATCTCGTTGCCTGGCTGCTGATCTCGGGCATTGCGGGGTTCGAGGGCACGGCATTGGCGCCGTACTTCCTGCTGCTTACCGCCGCTTGGCTCCTTGGCTGGCGCTGCGTGGCGGTGCTGTCGGGGCTTCGCCCGATGGCGAACTCGGCCCGCAACGCGCTGCGCCTGGTCATCCCCGCCATCTTCGGCGCCTGGATCCTGATCATCTGGGAAGCGGTGACGCGCGGCGCCGGCATCCCCTTCATCCTGTTGCCGCCGCCAAGCGCCATCGGCGCGCGCATCGCCGGTTCGCTTCCGGTGCTCGGCGCCGATGTGCGCCAGACCATCTTCAAGGCGGTGATCTTCGGCTATGTCGTCGGCAGCGGCGCCGGCTTCATCACCGCCATCCTCGCCGACCGCGTGCCGTTCCTGCGGCGTGGGCTTTTGCCGATCGGCAACATGGTCTCGGCGCTGCCGATCATCGGCGTAGCGCCCATCATGGTCATGTGGTTCGGCTTCGACTGGCAGTCCAAGGCGGCGGTCGTCATCATCATGACGTTCTTCCCGATGCTGGTGAACACGGTCGCCGGGCTCGCCGCATCAGGCCATATGGAGCGCGACCTGATGCGCACCTACGCGTCGGGCTATTGGCCGACACTGATCAAGCTCAGGCTGCCGGCCGCCGCTCCCTTCATCTTCAACGCACTGAAGATCAACTCGACGCTGGCGCTGATCGGCGCCATTGTCGCCGAGTTCTTTGGCACGCCCGTCGTCGGCATGGGCTTCCGCATCTCGACCGAGGTCGGGCGGATGAACATCGACATGGTCTGGGCCGAAATCGCAGTTGCAGCACTTGCGGGTTCGGTCTTTTATGGCGTGGTAGCTCTTGTCGAAAGAGCCGTCACGTTTTGGCATCCCTCTGTCCGTGGTGGATAGGGGCGGTGGGTTTAAGGGTGCTAACTTCAGAGGGTAAAAACATGAAAAGACTTGTCATTCCAGTTCTGGCCGGCGCGATGTCGCTCGCCGCCTTCCAGGCAATGGCCGCCGACAAGGTGACGTTGCAGCTGAAATGGGTCACGCAGGCCCAGTTTGCCGGCTACTATGTCGCCAAGGCCAAGGGTTTCTATGAAGCAGAAGGCCTCGACGTCGACATCAAGCCGGGTGGCCCCGATATCGCGCCCGAGCAGGTGATCGCCGGCGGCGGCGCCGATGTCATCGTCGACTGGATGGGCGGTGCGCTCGCCGCGCGCGAAAAGGGCGTGCCGCTGGTCAACATCGCCCAGCCCTTCAAGAAGGCCGGCATGGAGCTGGTCTGCCCGAAGGACGGGCCGATCAAGACCGAGGCCGACTTCAAGGGCCATACGCTGGGCGTCTGGTTCTTCGGCAATGAATATCCGTTCTATGCCTGGATGAACAAGCTCGGCCTCAAGACCGATGGCGGCAAGGACGGCGTCACCGTCCTCAAGCAGAGCTTTGACGTGCAGCCGCTGATCCAGAAGCAGGCGGATTGCATCTCGGTCATGACCTACAACGAGTACTGGCAGCTGATCGACGCCGGCTACAAGCCGGAACAGCTGACCGTTTTCAACTATTCGGCGATGGGCAACGACCTGCTCGAGGACGGGCTCTATGCGTCGGAAGACAAGCTCAAGGATCCGGCTTTCGCAGACAAGATGGTGCGTTTCGTGCGCGCCTCGATGAAGGGCTGGAAATACGCCGTCGACAACAATGACGAGGCCGCAGGCATCGTCATGGATGGCGGCGGCCAGGACGAGAACCACCAGAAGCGTATGATGAGCGAAGTCGCCAAGCTGATCGACAATGCCGACGGCAAGCTCGATCCGGCGACCTACGAGCGCACCGCCAAGGCGCTGCTCGACCAGAAGATCATCACCAAGGAGCCGAAAGGCGCCTACACGACCGCGATCACCGACAAGGCGATCAAGTAACCCGGCAGAGCGTGATCCCGCAAAGGTCATGCTCAAATGTAAAATGGAGCGGCGCCCTCAGAGGCGCCGTTCCTTTATGGTGTTCATGACGAAGCTGGTCTCGATCGAGGCGACGCATTTCAGCCGCGCGATCTTTTCCTTGATGAAGCGCTCGTACTGTTCGAGGCTGCCGGTCACCACCTTCAGCACATAGTCGCGCGAACCGGTGACAAGGTGGCATTCCAGCACCTCTTCCCAGCCGCGGATCGCCTCTTCGAACATGACGATCTCGTCCTCGTTCTGCCGGCTGAGCCGAATTGTGGCGATGGCGACCATACTCCAGCCGAAGACGGCGGGATCGACCAGCGTGGTGTAACCCTTGATCACACCCGTCTCCTCCAGCCGCCGCACGCGCCTCAGGCAAGGCGATGGCGACAGGCCGATGCGCTCGGCGAGGTCGTTGTTGGTGATGCGGGCGTCGGCCCGCAGTTCGCGCAGAATCCTGAGGTCGAAATCATCGGCTATCTTCTGCTGCATTTTTGCTCTCTTTAGGCTGTTTGTTGCCGGCATGCAGCCATGTGAGCCCGAGAATAGCAAGGACTGGCTGATCGGGATCGCATAAATTGCGGGGCGACATCCCTCGAAAGCAGGAAAAGCCATGACCGCGCCACGCCCGTCGAAAACCCATATCGGCAACCACAAGCTCCATCCGGAGACGCTGATGCTGAGCTATGGTTTCGATCCGCAGCTGTCGGAAGGCGCGGTCAAGCCACCGGTGTTCCTGACCTCGACCTTCGTGTTCAAATCGGCGGAAGAGGGGCGCGACTTCTTCGACTACACGTCCGGCCGCAAGGAACCGCCGAGCGGCACGGCGTCGGGTCTCGTCTATTCGCGCTTCAACCATCCCAACAGCGAGATCGTCGAGGACCGGCTAGCGATCTATGAAGGGACGGACGCCTGTATCCTGTTTTCCTCCGGCATGTCGGCGATCGCGACGACACTGCTCGCCTATGCCCGTCCGGGCGATGTCATCCTGCATTCGCAGCCGCTTTATGGCGGCACCGAGACGCTTTTGACGCGCACGCTGTCCGGCTTCGGCATCGGCGCCGTCGGTTTCGCCGATGGTGTCGACGAGAAGGCGGTTCGGGCAGCCGCCGATGCCTCGGTGGTGAAGGGGCGTGTTTCAGTCATCCTGATCGAGACGCCGTCCAATCCGACCAACAGCCTGGTCGATATCGCGCTGATGCGGACGATCGCTGATGAGATTGGGGCGAGCCAAGGGTCAACACCGATCATCGTCTGCGACAACACGCTGCTCGGCCCGGTGTTTCAGCGGCCGATCGAGCATGGCGCCGATGTCTCCGTCTATTCGCTGACCAAATATGTCGGCGGCCATTCCGACCTGATCGCGGGCGCGGCCATGGGCAGCAAGGCGGTCACTAAGCCGATCAAGGCGCTGCGCGGCGCGATCGGCACGCAGCTCGACCCGCATTCCTGCTGGATGCTCGGCCGTTCGCTGGAGACGCTGTCGATCCGCATGGAGCGGGCCAACGACAATGCGCGCCTGGTCGCCGAATTCCTGCGCGATCATGCCAAGGTCGAGAAGGTGCATTATCTGCCGTTCCTGGGCGAGGATACGCCGGGGGGGCGCGCTTATGTGAGGCAATGCAGCGGCGCTGGCTCGACTTTCTCCTTCGACATCAAAGGCGGAGAGAAGGCGGCTTTCGCCTTTCTCAACACCCTGCAGATCTTCAAGCTGGCGGTAAGTCTCGGCGGCACCGAGTCGCTCGCCAGCCATCCGGCCGCCATGACCCATTCCGGCATTCCATTCGACGTGCGCCAGCGCATCGGTGTGCTGGAGACCACGGTCAGGCTGTCGATCGGTGTCGAGCATCCGGACGATCTGATCGCGGACCTGACGCAGGCGCTGGCGTCGGTCTGATTTCTCTCTCGGGACGCCGGAAGGGGCGGCCGATCGCCCTTTCTTCACAAATTCGTGTTCAGGGAAACATTGCGTCGCCCAGCCGTTGCAGTTGAGGCATGCGCGCGCCGGGGGAGCAGCGACGCATGCGGCAGCCAATCGGAGGTTCTTCATGCGCACATATTCTTTCCTGCCGGTGCTTTCGGCGCTGGCCGTTTCGACCGCGTTCCTGCTCGCTTCGCCAGCAATGGCCGAGGTGGTGAAGTACAAGGCAACGCTCGATGGCGGCCAGCAGAACCCGCCCGTCACCACCAAGGGCAAAGGCACCGCCACGCTCACCTTCGACACCACCAAGAAGAAACTCAGTTGGAACGTCAAATATTCCGGCCTTAGCGGACCGGCGACGGCAGCGCATATTCACGGCCCGGCTGCGATGGGTGCGAACGCCGATCCGGTCATCCCGTTCAAAGGCAAGCTCAAGAGCCCGATCAAGGGTTCGGCAACGCTGACGGACGCGCAGGCCGCCGACCTGGCGGCGGGCAACTATTATGTCAACGTCCACACCGCCGCCAACAAAGATGGCGAGATCCGCGGCCAGATCGAGGCGGCAAAGTAGCGGAAATCGCTTAAAAAGGGGCGGGCGACCGCCCCTTTTTTTGGATCACGCCTTGTCGCGGATCTGCGTCATCGTGCGGGTTGGCGTGATCGCTTCGGGGTCGAGCCTGATTTCGACGATGGCTGGCTTGCCGCTGGCGCGGGCTCGCACGAAGGCCGGCGCGAAATCCGCCGTCTTCTCGACCGTCTCGCCATGGCCGCCATAGGCGCGTGCCAGCGACGCGAAGTCGGGATTCCTGAGATCGGTGGCGACGACGCGGCCGGGGTATTCGCGTTCCTGATGCATGCGGATGGTGCCGTAAATGCCGTTGTTGACGACGATCACGATAATCGGCAGGTCATATTGCACGGCGGTGGCGAACTCCTGGCCGTTCATCAGGAAGCAGCCGTCGCCGGCAAAGGCGATAACGGTGCGATCCGGATAAAGCGCCTTGGCGGCGACCGCGGCCGGGGTGCCGTAGCCCATCGAGCCGGAGGTCGGCGCCGCCTGCGTGCCGAAGCGGCGAAAGCGGTGGAAACGATGCACCCAGGTGGCGTAGTTGCCGGCGCCGTTGGCGAAGATGGCGTCGTGCGGCAACTCCTGTTCCAGATAGGTCATGATCGGACCCATCTGCACGTCGCCCGGACCCGTCTGCGGCGGCGTCGACCATTCGAGATAGGCGGCATGTGCCTTGGCTGTCTCGGCTGACCAGGATGGCGTGCCGGCGGGCTTGCGCTTGGCAAAGGCCTCGACGAAGGCGGCGGGCGAGGCGTTGATCGCCAGCGTCGGCCGGTAGACGCGGCCGAGCTCGCCGGCGTCGGCGTGGACGTGCACCAGCGCCTGGTCGGGGTAGGGGCTTTTCAGCAGCGTATAGTCGGAGGAGGGCATCTCGCCCATGCGCCCGCCGATCAACAGCACGACGTCGGCCGCCTTGATCTGCGCCGCCAGTTTGGGGTTGATGCCGATGCCCACGTCGCCGGCGTAGTTCGCGTGAAGATGGTCGAACAGCATCTGGCGGCGGAAAGAGCAGCCGACGGCAAGCGACCATGTCTCCGATATGGCGCGCATGCGCGCAACCGCTTCCTCATTCCAGCGTGTGCCGCCGAGGATGACGAATGGTCGCTTGGCGCCGTTGAGCAGCATTTCCAGCGCGTCGAGTTCGGCCCCGCCGGGATAGGTCTCGACAGGCGTGTGGGGGAGCGCTTCCGGAGCCTCGACCTCGCTGGTCAGCATGTCTTCGGGCAGCGAGATGACGACCGGGCCAGGCCGGCCCGACGTCGCGACCGCGAAGGCGCGGGTGACGAATTCGGGGATGCGCGAGGCGTCATCGATCTCGATCACCCATTTGGCGATGTCGCCGAAGAACTTCTTGTAGTCCACCTCCTGGAACGCCTCGCGTTCCTTGGCATGGCTGGCAACCTGGCCGATGAACAGGATGAGCGGCACCGAATCCTGCATGGCGATGTGGATGCCGGCGGACGCGTTGGTGGCGCCGGGGCCGCGGGTGACGAAACAGATGCCGGGCTTGCCGGTCAGCCGGCCCTGGCAGTCGGCCATCATCGCGGCACCCCCCTCCTGGCGGCAGACGATGGTGCGGATCGGTGAATCGTGCAGCGCGTCGAGCACCGCCAGATAGGATTCGCCGGGCACGCAGAAGATGCGGTCGGTGCCGTTCGCTTCCAGCGCCTCGACGATCAGTTGTCCACCGGTCTTCATTTCGCTGATCTCTCCAGTTCGGCAAGGATTTCGTCGGTGTGTTCGCCCAGGCGCGGCGAGGGGCGCTCATAGACGAGCGGCGTGCCGGACATCACCATCGGCGCGCGCACCGAGGGCAGAAGATTGCCATGGCCGTCGTCGAGGTCGAGCCGCATGCCGCGCGCGATCGTCTGCGGGTCGGCGAACATCTGGCCGATCGTGTTGATCGGGCTCGCCGGCACGCTTGCCGCTTCCAGCCTTGCCAGCAGCGGGTCGCGATCGAGCGTGCTCAAGGCCTCGACGATGCGTTCGCGCAGCTTCACCCGGTTGGCGACCCGGGCCGGATTGGTGGCGAAGTCGGGATTGGTCGACAGTTCATCCAGCCCGACCGCTGCACAGAATTTGGCGAACTGACCGTCATTGCCGACCGCAAGGATAATGTGGCCGTCCCGGACCGGCACCACCTCGTAAGGCGCGATGTTCATGTGCGCGTTGCCCATCTGCACCGGCGACTTGCCGGAGACGAGATAGTTGAGGTTCTGGTTGCCGAGCGCCGAGATCTGCGTGTCGAACAGCGCCATGTCGATATGCTGGCCTTCGCCGGTCCGCTCGGCATGGCGCAACGCGGCCTGGATGGCGATGACCGAATAGAGCCCGGTGAAGATGTCGGAGATGGCGACGCCGGCCTTTTGCGGCTCGCGACCGACCTCGCCGGTAATCGACATCATGCCGGCCATGGCCTGGATGATGAAGTCGTAGCCGGCGCGCGGCGCATAGGGCCCGTCCTGGCCGAAGCCGGTGATCGAGCAATAGACGAGGCGCGGGTTGATCTTGCGCAGGCTGTCATGGTCGAGCCCGTATTTCTTCAGGCCGCCGAGCTTGAAATTCTCGATCAGCACATCCGAGGTCGCGACCAGCCGGCGCACGGTCTCGGCGCCCTCCGGCGTCGAGAAATCGATAGCGATGGAGCGCTTGCCGCGGTTGCAGGAATGGTAATAGGCGGCCGACAGGTTCTCGCCGTCATGGCTCATGACGAAGGGCGGGCCCCATTTGCGGGTGTCGTCGCCACCATCGGGACTTTCGACCTTGATGACGTCGGCGCCGAGATCGGCAAGCAATTGCCCGGCCCATGGCCCGGCGAGGATGCGGGCGAGTTCGACGACGCGGACGCCTTTCAGGGGTGGTTCGGCCATAAATCACCGTGATTGCCGCAATCACCATGATTGCCGCGAAAGCAGAGCCTCTATCAAGCCCGGCATCGGCTGTCACGGCCCTTGCAATAGGCCAACGGGCCGGTTCGAAAAGGATGCAGGTCGCTATTTCAGCACGCTGTCGGCCCAGGTGGCGAAATCGTTCATGATGATATCGCGGTTCACCTCGTTCAGGCTTTCGTGGCGGGTGTCGGCGTAAACCTTTGAAACGAGATTCGAAAAGCCCATCCCGCGCATGCGATTGGCAAGGTGGATGATGCCCTTGCCATGGTCCGAAGCGGGATCTTTCTCGCCGCCGACGACGGCGATGGGAAGGCCGCGCCGGACGCCGGCGAAGGCGGCATCCTTGCCGCCGTTGATCGCCATCGAGACCACGTCGCGCCACATCGACACGGAGGCATCCCAGCCGCACAGCGGATCGGCGATGTATTTCGCCACCTCGGCCTCGTCGCGCGACAGCCAGTCGAACGGCGTGCGGTGATTGGGCACCGCCTTGCCCCAGGCCTGAAAGGTGAGTTTCGGCAGCAGGCGGGACGGGACGTCGGAGCCCAGCCGCATCCGCTCCCAGGCGAGAATGCCGAGCGCTACCTGCCCAAGCCGCCCTTGTGAGAAATTGCCGTTCCAGATCGCGGCGGCATGGATGCGCGGGGAGTGCTCCAAAAGGTAGTTCAGCGCCACCGACGCGCCCATCGAATGACCGAAAAGGATGACCGGCAGGTTCGGGCATTCGCCGGAGATGAGATCGTGGATGGCATTGACATCGGCGATCACCTTGGCCGGGCCATCCTCGTCGGCGAATTTGCCGAGCGGCGCATCGGAGGCCTTGGTCCCGCCATGGCCGCGATGGTCATGGACATAGACGTGGAAGCCCCGCGCGGAGAGAAAATCGGCAAAGCGGGCATAGCGCGCGGCGTGCTCGGCCAGGCCGTGGTTGATCTGGACGACCGCGCGCGGCTTGCCTTCAGCGCGGCTGACGAGGAGATTGAGATCGGCGCCGGTCGATGAGTGGACCATGCGTTGCTGATTGAAAGGCATGGCCGCCCGCTCTCCCCCTCGTTTTATCGTTGTTGGCTTTGTTTGCGCCGCCGCCGGTTACGCGTCAATCCACAGCAAATGCTTTTGCGCGACGATGTTTCTTGCGTTCGACCCGCAAAATATCGCAATTCTGACATGGAGACAGCTTCAGTCTGTCGCCCACTTCTCAGCCGGGGATTTCTCATGCGCATTGGTGTCGTTTTCGGATTGGCTATGCTGGCGGTATCGCTGGCCAATGCTGCGCATGCCGAAGTCAAGATGAGCGGCACCTTCGTTGCCGATGCGGCCTGTCCGGCAACGCAAGCCATCAAGAACGGCAAGAACCCCGGCAACGTCTCGACCGATGCCGGACAGAGCTACCAGCTGCTTGCCGGCAACAAGGACGCGCCGACGCATTATCTGATCCTGGTGCCGGGCGCCGATCCGGAACGCCGCTGGGTGAAGGTCACTTGCGGCCATCTGGCGGGCAGCAGTGCCGCGACAGCGCCTGCGGCACCTGGCGGACAAGGCAAGCCGGCCGCCTCGGGGAAGCCCGAATATGTCTTCGCGCTGAGCTGGCAGCCGGCTTTTTGCGAGACCAAGTCGAGCAAGACCGAATGCAGGGCGCAGAACCCGAATGAGTTCGACGCCACCAACTTCACCTTGCATGGGCTGTGGCCGCAGCCGAACGGCAATTTCTATTGCCAGGTGGCGGCCAGCGACAAGGCCAACGACAATCCTGCTCACTGGAAGGATCTGCCGCCGGTCAATCTGGACGCCGGCACCCGCAAGGAGCTCGACCAGGTGATGCCGGGCACGGCCTCCCAGCTGGAACGGCATGAATGGATCAAGCACGGCACCTGCTACGGCAAGAACCAGCAGGAATACTTCTCCGACGCGCTCGGCCTGATGCGACAGGTGAATGGCTCGCCGGTGCGCGAGCTCTTCGCCAAGACCATTGGCGGCAAGCTGACGGCGGACCAGATCCGTGGCGCCTTCGACCAGGCCTTCGGCGCCGGGGCCGGGGATCGCGTGCGGGTGTCCTGCGTCATCGATCCGTCCAACGGCCGGCGGCTGATCGGTGAATTGACGCTCGGCCTTGCCGGCCCGATCAGCCCGAGCAGTTCGCTCAAGGACCTGTTGCTGGCTTCCGTACCGACCAACAAGGCCGGTTGCCCGATAGGCACCGTCGACGCGATCGGGTTCCAGTAGCACAGGCGGCTGGCCGGCATTGCGCGACAGAGAAATCCTCGATCAGAACTGCGCCGACTTGGTCCAGGCGATGGCGGCGTCCGGCTCATGGCCGCCGGGCTCGCCGACGACGCGGTCGCGTCCGGTCGACTTCGCCTTGTAGAGGCGCTGGTCGGCGAGGGCGAACAGATCGGCAAGACAGCGCGTCGTTTCGCTGACGGTTGAAACGCCGGCGCTGACGGTCAGCTCGAAGCGGCTGGCCACGGGCGATGCCTTGACGGCGTAACGGATGCTTTCGCCAAACAGCCTGGCGACCGGATGCGGGCGCGAACTGAGGATGGCGAACTCCTCGCCGCCGATGCGAAACACCTGGTCTTCGGCGCTCGCCACTTCGCGGAGCAGGGCCGCGATCGCTTTCAGCACCTTGTCGCCTTCGGCATGGCCGAACCGGTCGTTGATCGACTTGAAATGGTCGACATCGATGATCAGCAGGCTGAGGGGCTTCGCCGTGCGCAGGCTGAGCTCGACGGCGGCTTCACCGTCGGCGTCGAAGCGGCCGCGATGCAGCAGGCCGGTCAGGCCGTCGCGGCCGACATGCTCGACCAGCGCTTCATAGCGCTCGCGATAGGTCAGCGTTTCGAAAATGTCGGTCAGCCCGCGCGGCAGCGCAATATCGCGGGCCTCGAACCATCTGAGGTAGGCCACGAGCATGCCGCTGAAGGCCAGGGCCGCCGCCATCTTGGCGAACCAGCCGCCGAAGAAGACAGCGATCGGCGCGCCGGCGACGAAATGAAGCGCGGTGAAGAAGCCCGCCTGGTCGAAGGTCAGCACGCAGGCGACGCAGATCAGGATGCGCGCGAACTGCGCCTTGCGCAGGGTGCGCCCAAGTCTTTCATAGAGCAGGACGATCAGGATGGCGTCGATGAACAGGAGGGTCGTGCCCCACACCATCAACCAGCCCATCTCGTCGATGAAGCCGATATCGGGCAGCTTGCCGTCGGGGAGCGGCGCTATGGCGTGCAGGCGCAAGAGCAATACCAGCCCGATCATCACCGCATTGCCGAGCAGCAGGCCATAGATGGGCTGGCGCACGGTGGCGGCGTCCTCCTTGATGTAGAGCAGGAGCAGCATCACCAGCTTGCCCGAAAACAGCACCGCCGAGCCCGGCGAGACCAAGCCGAACGGCAGTGCGACATAAAAGACGCTGGCGAGATAGGTTTCCAGGAAATGCATGACGCCGAGCGCGCAGACGAAGACGCCGAGACCAATGCGCTTGCGGAAGCGGAACAGCGTCACCATGACGCTGAAGTAGACGACCGCTTCGGCAAGGAGCAGGAAACTGTTCAGCACTGCCGTCGATCCGCTTTCTCTACTGGAATCGCGGCCAGCCAGCGATTCCACCCCGATCCTGTTTTGACGCGGAAGAGTTAACCGGAGATTTCAACGCGGTTCGTGAGCGCGGAAAACTTCGGTAG
The DNA here is from genome assembly GCF_007003935.1 of Mesorhizobium sp. WSM4310. Lineage (NCBI taxonomy): Bacteria > Pseudomonadati > Pseudomonadota > Alphaproteobacteria > Hyphomicrobiales > Phyllobacteriaceae > Mesorhizobium > Mesorhizobium sp. WSM4310. Next base: position 5,802 of record NZ_VFTA01000029.1, on the reverse strand, counting down.
TCAGCACACACTTGCCCGTGTGTTCAGCCTGATCCGGCAAAAGCGATTGCCGTTCGCCGCCGCATCGCCTACATAGCGGCCAACCTCCATTCAAATCGACAATTCAGTCAGTTTTTCAGGGAAAGCGCGCGTGGCACGCCAGTTCATCTATCACATGTCCGGCCTGTCGAAGGCCTATGGCACCAAGAAGGTGCTCGATAATGTTCATCTGTCCTTCTATCCGGACGCCAAGATAGGCATTCTCGGACCCAACGGTTCGGGTAAGTCGACCATCCTGCGCATCATGGCCGGGCTCGACAAGGAGTTTCAGGGCGAGGCATGGCTGGCCGAGGGCGCCACGGTCGGCTACCTGGCGCAGGAGCCGCAGCTCGACAACTCAAAGACCGTGCTTGAAAACGTCATGGACGGCGTCGGCAGGAAGACCGCCATCATCGAGCGCTATAACGAGCTGATGATGAATTATTCCGACGAGACGGCGGACGAGTCGGCCAAGCTGCAGGACGAGATGGACAGGCTCAACCTGTGGGATCTCGAGCAGCAGGTCGAGATGGCGATGGACGCGCTGCAGTGTCCGCCTGGCGATTCCGAAGTGACCAACCTGTCCGGCGGCGAGCGTCGCCGCGTGGCGCTCTGCCGGCTGCTTCTGGAACAGCCCGACCTGCTTTTGCTCGACGAACCGACCAACCATCTTGATGCCGAGACCACGGCGTGGCTGGAAAAGCACCTGCGCGACTATCCCGGCTCGGTGCTGATCATCACCCACGACCGCTACTTCCTCGACAATGTCACCGGGTGGATCCTCGAGCTCGACCGTGGCCGCGGCATTCCCTATGAGGGCAACTACACCAAATATCTCGATGCCAAGGCCAAGCGCCTGATCCAGGAAGGCCGCGAGGACGACGCCCGTCAGAAGTCGATCTGGCGCGAGCGCGAATGGATCCAGTCCTCGCCGAAGGCGCGCCAGACCAAGTCGAAGGCGCGTATCAAGGCCTACGAGGAACTGCTCGAGCAGTCGCAGAGCCGCAAGCCGACCGACACGCAGATCGTTATTCCGTCGAGCGAGCGTCTCGGCAATGTCGTCATCGAGGTCGAAGGCCTCAACAAGGGTTTTGGCGACGAGCTTCTGATCGAGAACCTGTCGTTCCGGCTGCCGCCGGGCGGCATCGTCGGCGTCATCGGCCCGAACGGCGCCGGCAAGACGACGCTGTTCAAGACCTTCACCGGCCAGGAAAAGCCGGATGCGGGCACCGTGCGCATCGGCGAGACGGTCAAGCTCGGTTACGTCGACCAGAGCCGCGACGCGCTCGATGCCAACAAGACCGTGTGGGAAGAAATCTCCGGCGGCGCCGAAATCATCAAGCTCGGCAAGCACGAGATCAACAGCCGCGCCTATTGCTCGTCCTTCAACTTCCGCGGCGGCGACCAGCAGCAGAAAGTCGGCAACCTTTCGGGCGGCCAGCGCAACCGCGTGCATCTGGCCAAGATGCTGAAGGGCGGCGGCAATGTCCTGCTGCTCGACGAACCGACCAACGACCTCGACACCGAAACTCTGGGAGCACTGGAAGACGCGCTCGAAGCCTATGCCGGCTGCGCCGTCATCATCAGCCACGATCGCATGTTCCTCGACCGCATGGCGACGCACATGCTGGCCTTCGAAGGCGACGCGCATGTAGAATGGTTCGAAGGCAATTTCGAGGAATATGAGAAGGACAAGCTGCGCCGCCTCGGTGCGGAAGCGGCAGCGCCGCACCGCATGACGCACAAGCGGCTGACGCGGTAGGGGATCACTAGGGCGGTGAATTCTCAAAGCCACATGAGGAGTTCAAATGGCTGATTGGTCCGCCGCCCAATATCTGAAGTTCGAGGATGAGCGCACGCGGCCGGCGCGCGATCTGGCCGCGCAAGTGCCGGTCGACTTCCCGCGCCGGGTCGTCGACATAGGCTGCGGGCCTGGCAATTCGACCGAGCTTCTGGTCGAGCGCTGGCCGGATGCGCAGGTGAGTGGCTTCGACACCTCTCCCGACATGATCGAGAAGGCGAGGGCACGCCTGCCCAATGTCAGTTTCGACCTGGCGGACGCGTCGACATGGCAGCCGGCCGAACCGGTCAATGTGATCTTCGCCAACGCGGTGTTCCAGTGGCTGCCCACGCATCCGGCGGTGTTCCAGCGGCTGATGGGCTTTCTGGCGCCTGGTGGCGCGCTGGCCGTCCAGATGCCGGACAACCTGCTTGAGCCTTCGCATCAAGCGATGCGGGAAACCGCCGCCGAAATGCCGTTCGCCGACAAGCTCAAGGGTGCGGCGCGCGGACCGTTGCCGCCGGTGTCGTTCTATTACGACCTGCTGTCGCCGCTCTCCGACCGGCTGGATATCTGGCATACGGCCTACAACCATCCCCTGGCCGACGCCGAGGCGATCGTCGAATGGGTGAGATCGACCGGGCTGAAGCCGTTCCTCGATCCGCTGGACGCCGACGAGCGCAAGATGTTCCTGGATAGTTACACGGCCAAGGTCAAACAGGCCTATCCCAGAATGGCGAACGGCAAGGTGCTGCTGCGCTTCCCGCGTATCTTCATTGTCGCCAAGCGGGCCGGCTAGATTATCCGCTTCGCCTGCGGTCGATTGCCGTGGCTTGAGCCGGTTTCGCCGTCATGCCCGATTCACCGCGTGGGGCCATGATGGCCGCACGGCAGGGGGAATGATGAGTTTGAAAAGATTGCTTTATGGCGGCGGCGTGTGCGCGGCCGCCCTCGTGGCGTTCTCGGTTTCGGCGCAAGCCAAGCGGGCGCGCTGCTTCACGTCGGATGATGGGTATTTCCCGTGCAGCTACCGCACGATCGATGATGCCGGCAGTTTCCGGATATCGGCGCCGGGTTACCCGACCTATGTGCTGGAGATCGACGGGCCGGGCTTTGCCTATGGCTATGTCAATCTCGGTCGCCGCAACGTGCCGCTGCCGGGGCAGTTCGTGCGCAGCCGTGACGACGGCGCCTGCTGGAACAACCCGCAGACCAACACCAAGCTGTGCGCCTGGTGAAATCCCGGTTCAAGTCCGCCTCAACATTTGGTTTAAGCCGGCGTAAACCGGCCGGATGAGAAAAGTGTTGCGCCGAAGCGTTTCGGCGCCCACATGAAGCCGCAACGCCTGCGGATGGGACGGACTGAAACATGCATCGCGTCATCATCAGCGGCATCGGCGCTGAAATTCCTGAAGCTGTCATCACGAATGAAGAACTGGTCGAGAGCTTCAACAGCTGGGTCGACACGGAGAATGCGCGCCGTCAGGGCACCGGAGAGGCGCTGCTGCAGAAATCCGACAGCGACTTCATCGTCCACGCCTCGGGCGTGAAATCCCGTCATGTCATCGAGCGCGAAGGCATTCTCGACCCGACCCGCATGACGCCGCGCATTCCCGCGCGACCCGACGATGCGCTGTCGCTGGAGGCCGAGTTCGGCATCGCCTCGGCTAGGAAGGCGCTCGACCATGCCGGACTTGAACCGTCCCAGATCGACCTGATCATCTGCTCGGCCTCTCACCACCAGCGGCCCTATCCGGCGATCGCAATCGAAATGCAGGAAGCGCTGGGCACCACCGGCGCCGGCTTCGACATGGGACTCGGCTGTTCGTCAGCGGCGGCCGCGCTTCACATGGCGGTCAATCTGGTGCGCTCGGGCGCGCACAAGCGCATCCTGGTGACCACGCCGGAAATCATCACCGGACATCTCAATTTCCGCGACCGGCAGACGCATTTCATCTTCGGCGACGCCTCGGTGTCGATGGTTGTGGAGGGGCTTGCCCAGGGCGACAAACGGCCGGGGCGCTTCGAGGTGCTGGACACGCGGCTGTGGACGCAGATGTCGAACAACATCCGAACCAATCTCGGCTACCACACCCGCACCGCCCAGGATGATCCCTACATGATCAATCTGGAAGGCAATCTGATCAAACAGGTCGGCAACAAGGTGTTCAAGGAAGTCACCGTCGCCGGCCAGAAATTCATCGTCGAATTCCTGGCCGAGCACGGACTGACGCCGCAGGCGATCAGGCGCTTCTGGCTGCATCAGGCCAATGCGCGCATGAATGCGATGATCCTGAAACTGTCGTTCGGCCACGATGTCGATAACGATCGCGCGCCGATGGTACTGGAGCGGCTGGGCAACACGGCGGGCGCCGGTGCCATCGTCGCGCTGTCGGAGAACCATGCCGACATGAAACCCGGCGATTTCGGCTTGATCTGCGCCTTTGGCGCGGGGTATTCGATAGGCGGCGCTCTCATCCGGATGCTTTAACGTGCGCCGATATTCAGGTGATGCCGGCCTGCAAACGAAGGCTTTCTGCGCTTCCGGCCTTCGCCGGCCGAAGCAGTCATGAGTGGTCGTGCAGTTAAGGCTGCGGCCGGCGTAGGCCGGTGCTAACGTACTTAAGTACGCTCCGCTCCGGTTCTCGAAAACCATCTGGTTTGGTCGCTTCGCACCGTTTTCCACTGTCGTTCAACCTGACTTGACCCTCGCACAGCCTGTGTCGGGGGTATCCGAGCTTGGATCAACGCGATCCCGTTTCCAGAAAAGGAGAGTTGCAATGGTCGATGCCCGATGCAGTTGCGGTGCCCTCCTGCTGACGCTGGCAGGACCATCAAAACTGGTTGTCGCCTGCCACTGTCTCGACTGCCAGCGCCGAACCGGGGCCCCCTTCGGCGTCGGCGCCTTTTATCCGGCCGAGGCCGTTGCCATCTCCGGAACCGCGAAGGAATTCACCCGCGATGCGGCAAGCGGCGGGAAGGTGCACAACTACTTCTGCCCCAACTGCGGCTCGACGGTCTATTGGAAAGCCGACAGGCTGCCAATGATGATCGGCGTCGCCGTCGGGGCGCTGACCGACCCGAACTGTCCGCCGCCAGTCCGGTCGATCTTCGAGCAATCGAAACATGATTGGGTTCAAATCGACGGTGCCGTCGAGCATTTCCGGCAAGGCAGTGGGGCGAAAAAATCGGGCTGAGCTGTCGTTCCAACGCACCTTGGCGTGTCAGGCCGGCGTAAAGGGAACCAGCATCGGCACCCGCCGCGCGTAGTCGTCATAGGCCGGGCCAAGTTCGCCGCGCAGGAAGCGCTCCTCGAGTCTTGCCTTCATGACGATGCCGATGGTGAGCAGTGCGACACCAGCAATGCCCCAGACAGTGCCTTTCGCCATCATGGTGGCGAGGAGCGCCAGCAGCAATCCTGTGTAGATCGGGTGGCGAACGAGGCCGTAGGGGCCGGTATCGACGACGCGGTGGTCTGCCTTGGCGGTGACCGAGGCCGACCACAGCCTGCCCAAATGAATACGCGCCCACCACGAGAAGATGAGACCGATGGCGATCAGGGCAATGCAGGCCCAGGCCTCGGCCAGGGTCGGAGTCCACAATCTCAACCTGCCTTCATAGCGGTGCGCCGGGACGAACAGCAGAACGGTGCCTGCCAGCCAGAAGATGCGATAGCGGACCTCTGCGCCGATGGTGGCGCGTTTTTGAGCCGGATCAGCCCACACGGCGGCCGCAATCCAGGTGACCACCCAGATCAGCCAGAGCAGCGCGATTGCCGTCGCGGGGCGCATGAGAACCTCCACAGTGTCTCGCCAACATGAAAGCGATCCGACGCGGCGGCAATGCGGCACCAATTCCATTTCCGGTAAGAAGATCGTGATCCTTCGCCTTATTGACCCGAGCAACTGAACATCCACTGCACGCCATAGGCGTCGACCAGCATGCCGAAGCTGGTTCCCCAATATTGCCGCGCCAGGGGCACGGTGATGCGGCCGCCGGGGGGG
>NZ_VFTA01000028.1:0-86674 GCF_007003935.1 Mesorhizobium sp. WSM4310 | reverse complement strand
AGGACCTCGCCTCCATGGTGCAAAAAGGCACGAAAGTCAGCTTCAAGGACGAGATGGCGAACGCAGGCGGCGGGTAGCCTCAGTGGCACAAGCATGCTAGGCGAACGGCGAGCACTCTCATAAGCACGCGAACAAGTTCATGTGTGGCCCACCGCTGTGCGCAATCTCTGGCTCCAAGACCTGGTGTTCCTACCTCGCCATATGTGACCCCGGCAGGTAACCCGCCGCTTACCGAAGAGCCCAGTATGTTTGCTGTCATGTTGATCCGTCTCATTCAGACTGCAAGTCAGCTAGCCGTCTTAGCTTACGACTTAATTCTTTCCGTTCTAGGCTCCGGGCATTTCGACGGGCGACTCTCAGTTCGGCAAGCGTCGGTTGCCACCAGCCGCGCAAAAGTTCGTCCGCTCCTGGCGGATTGCGTGCGGGCCATGTCCTGACCAACTCGGCGAGCGTAGCCGAACGCCACCTACCCCAAACGCAGTCGACATCTTTACGTGTTGCGTTTGGATATGAAGCCATCAAGGCCGACGGCTCAACAGGTTCACCCGATGCTTAGTTGAAAACGACGATACCGTATTGCGCTGTCGCAACCGGCCGGCCAAGAGGCGGTAAACCTTCGGCTGGCAGTGGATAGCGATGACGCCGACGTTCGGCATTCCGCATTTTCGAGGCCTTGTAAGCTTCAGTGTCTCTGGCGGCCTCTCGTCGTCGCCTCCTTTCTGCCGGCTCGGCATGTCGGGCAGCCATTTCTATGTTCGGCCATCGGCGCCGAAGCTCCTCAAACGAACGGAACGGCACCCGCCAGGCTCGCAGCTCGTCGTCCCAACTTGCCCACGGAATTGCCCGCAGTTCCTCGAGGACGGTCTTCGAATAAGGCGTGCGAACACGTAGGTCGTCGGAAACCTCCAGATATGAGCTGGATATCGAATCGAAGACGAAGGCATCACGACCCTTGCTGTCGCCGTGGAGAGCGAACATCTCTGCCTCTTGTGTCAACCAGCGGTCGATCCGGCGCGTGGCCGTCTTTCGGGGGACGAACCAACTCTTGCACTCGTCATTCCACCTCGCTCGGGGAAAGGCGCGCCGAAATCGCTCGACAGCCATTCTATCGAACGCAAAGCGAGCTTCGGCGCCGGGAGCATTGCCCTTCCCTGGCACGTGATGAGCGTCCGAGTGTTCCATCGTGCTGATTGTGGGCGTTTCCTTGCCATGAACGCCTCCCCAGCCTTTAGGTTCACGAGCATTGATCCACAATGCACAGGTCAACTTGACGCAAGGGAGCGCGACAAGCCCATCTACGCATCCCTGTGGCCGTGAAACCTTCTCGTCCCCCGGTGATTAACTCTGATCTGAAAGGCGAATCCATGCCGAGACGACAGGAAATGGCTACAGCAGACCTACGGCCAAAGAAGCCCCGTTCACGCCCGCTAAAAGGCGAGGACTCGGAGGTGAGGCATATTGTGGAGACCCATACCGTCTCGCCCGACCAGGCGCGGGAACTTCTGCGCCGATATGGCGACGATTGGCGCAGGATAGAAGAAGCCGCCAAGTCCTACAAAGACGAAAAGTAAGTGTTGCTCATGGTGCGCTGGGATTGAGCATCTGACTGGCCTCAAAAGGAACGTCGCCGGCCGCCTATCAGCTTCCGGGCCGCGCTTTTGGCGTGCAAATGCGCCCCGACGAACAGATCGTCTTCACCGCTGGCAATCCGCCTCCGCGTTGTGGGTGCGCGATCTATTTCCGGCGCATGGAGATGATCACAATCGCGGGCGCTAACAGGTTCGAACCGAAGAAGAAGAATGACATGGCCCATCGCTCAGGACTTTTCTTTCAATTGAAGCTCCGGGGCTTCTCTTCGGCGCAGTTTGGATTGCGCGCTCAGCCCCTCCGCTTCCCAGTCGGCATGCTCGGCGGCGGCCTTTGGGAAGCGGCTCCGGTTCAATACATCAGCATTGTGAATCGATTGGGTGTGATCGATTCATCGAACTCGTTGGACGTTTCGGCGCTCTGGAGCGAGACTCCGCAGCATGTGTACCCCAGAGATACGACCAGCTCATCTGCACCGCATTGACGACGCCCGCAACATGGCCAGGTTCTATTCGCTGACTATTCAGCCGACCCTGTTCGGTGGCGCATCACTCATCCGCAACTGGGGGCGGATCGGGACGAAGGGCCGTATCAAAATCGAGACCTTTGATGAGCCACAAGATGTCGCTTGCGCGTTGGTTCGGCTTGAGCGCGCAAAGCGACGGCGAGGCTATGTTGTTCCTTAGCTCAAAAGCTGAATATGAGGGTTATCGCCGAGAGCGTCGAAACCGACGGCCAGGTGGCCTTCCGCTCAAAAACAATTGTGATGAAATGCAAGGCTACCACTACAGCAAACCGGTCTCAGCTCAAGCAATCGAGACATTGCTCAAGTCAGCGGCCTCGCCTCTAGTTCATTCCGCTTCCCGCCAAATCAGCCGGACCGAAACGCCTCCGCGACCGAGCGGACGCCGTCGACATGCGCTTGTCGATCGCCTGCCGGATGACGCGTCTCGATCCTATCGACCGACGCCGCCAACTCGTTGAATTCCGATTCTTTTTGACTCTGGAACCATATCGGCGGCCTGCGGCTTATTGACTCGCAAAGGTTGTGCCGGAGTGGAGTGTCATGGTTGCAGCGCGAGCGAATTGGAAGGGTTACATCAAATTCGGCGAGGTTTCCTGCGCGGTGGCGCTCTATAGCGCCGCGTCGTCGTCCGAGCGCATCGCCTTCAACACGCTCAACCGCGCCACTGGTAACCGCGTCCGCCGCGAGTTTATCGATAGCGAGACTGGCGATTCGGTCGAGCGCGACGATCAAGTAAAGGGGTACGAGATGGAGAACGGCGACTACGTCGTGCTCGAACCCGAGGAAGTCGCTGCCGCCGTCCCGGAGAGCGACAAGACGCTTAAGATCGAGGCGTTCGTGCCCTGCGACGAGATTGACGACGTCTATTTCGACAAGCCGTATTATCTCGCACCGGACCGGATGGGCGCCGACGCGTTCAAGCTGCTGCGCGACGGCATGCGACAGGCGAAAGTCGCCGCCCTGGCGCGTACGGTCCTATTCCGGCGGCTGCGCACGGTGCTGATCCGCCCGCATGGCAGCGGCCTGATCGGCACCACGCTGAACTTCGACTATGAGGTGCGCTCGGCTAAGGAAGCGTTCACGGATATTCCCGAGATCAAGATCGAGGGTGAAATGCTCGATCTCGCCAAACACATCATCAATACGAAGAAAGGCTCGTTTGACGCCAAGACCTTCAACGACCGCTACGACGCAGCGGTCGCCGAGCTCGTCAAGGCAAAGATCGAAGGTAAGCCACTGCCGAAGAAGAAGACGCCGCCACCGTCGAAGCCTAGCGATCTTCTGGAGACCTTGCGCCGGAGCGCCGGGCTGGTACCTACCCAGAAGCCGAAACGCGCTGCTGTCGCCAAGACCGACCGCAACCGAAAGCAGCCCAAGCGGGCCGCCGGCTCCAGACGCGCGGCCTGATCGGAGACCATCATGGCCGTTCGACCCTATTGGAAAGGATATCTGAAGCTCTCGTTGGTCACTTGCCCGGTGCAGATGATGCCGGCAACGTCGGAGAGCGAAAAGGTCCGTTTCCATACGCTCAACCGCGAGACGAACAACCGCGTGGTCAGCCACTACGTCGATGCCGTCACGGGCAAGGAAGTCAAGGAGGAGGACGAGGTCAAGGGGTATCAGCGTGGGGAGAACGATTACATCATTCTCGAAGACGAGGAACTGGAGGACGTCGCCCTGGACAGCACCAGGACTATCGATATCGATGTGTTCTCGCCGCGCGATTCCATCGAATGGATCTGGCTCGACACCCCCTATTACCTGTCGCCAAACGATCCGGTCGGCCAGGAGGCCTTCTCGGTCATCCGCGACGCAATGGCAGCAGAAGACATGGTCGGTATCTCCAGGCTGGTGATCTCGCGGCGCGAGCGCGCGGTGATGCTAGAACCCCGCGGCAAGGGCATCGTACTGTGGACCCTGCGCTATGGCGACGAGGTCAGGGACGAGGACGCCTATTTCGAGGGGATCGACGCGAACAAGTCCGATCCCGAGATGATGCCCCTCATCCAGCAATTTATCAAGAAGCAGACCCGCCATTGGGACAGCAAGCTGGTCTCCGATCCCGTGCAGGACAAGCTCCTGGACATCATCGAGGCTAAGCGCAAGAAGACAAAGCGTCCGGCCAAGGCGAAGGCCTCCGAGCCGAAGGCGACGCCAAACAACGTCATCAATATCATGGATGCCCTGCGCAAGTCCGTCGAAGCTCAGAATCGTCCCGGCAAGCGCTAGACGTCGAGATAGAGCCGTTTCAAGGGTCGGGCTGCCCCGGTCTCCCAGGCCACCTCGTGGGCCATGTCCGGGGCCAGGCGATCATGCCCTGCAAGCTCACATTCTCGGTGACTTCGTATGGTAGGAAACTCCCGTCGCGCGTCAGGCCGCCCGCCGCATCGATCTTGCCAGTCGCTTGAGGGATGCTTCCAGGGGGCGATGGCCATCGCCATAGTCTTTCCAGGCCGTGCTCTTTGCCAGGAGCCCGGGCACCGTGCGCAGGGTGAAGCGCTTCGGATCGAGATCGATTTTGACCTGTGCCCAGGTGAGCGGCATGGAGACTGTCGCGCCGGGTCTGGCCCGCGGCGACAGCGGAGCCACGGCGGTCGCCATGCGATCGTTGCGCAGATAGTCGAGGAAGATGCGGCCGATGCGCTGGTTCTTCGCCATCTTGGTCAGGTAGAGGGCTGGATTGTCCCGCGCCATCTGCAGGCAGACATCATGAGCAAAACTTTTGGCCTCCGGCCAGGTGAGCTTGCTGCGCTTGGTGACCGCTAAGGGCGTGACGACGTGCAGCCCTTTACCGCCAGTCGTCTTGCAGAAGCTGACGAGCCCAAGATCGTCGAGGCGGGCGCGCATTTCCTTGGCCGCTTCGACAACCGTTTTGAACGGAACGTCGGGACCTGGATCAAGATCGAAGACGAGCCGGCCCGGCACCTCCGGCTGCTGTGGCTCGCAATTCCAGGGATGCAGTTCCAGCGCACCGATCTGGCCGACGGCGGCGAGGCCCTCCATACGGTCGATCTGCAGGTAGGGCTTCTTGTCGCCGAACACTTTCACCAGTTCAAGAAGATTTGAGGTTCCCGGCATCGCATGACGCTGGAAGAACTGCTCGCCGCCGATTCCATCCGGCGCGCGGATGATTGAGCAGGGCCGCCCGCGGATGTGCTCTATCAGCCAGGGACCGACCGCTTCGTAATAGCGGGCGAGATCTTCCTTGGTTACCGGGGTGCCATCATTGGCATCCGGCCACAGCGGCTTGTCCGGGTTCGAGATCAGCACACCCATGACATCGACCTTGCCGCTACTGCGGGAAGGCTTCGCTGAGGTCGGCTTCCGCGGCTGGGGCACCTTGGTCTTCTCCGGCGAGGCAGGTCTATCGGCTTCGATCTCCTCGGCCGGTTTGTCCTCACGCAAACCTTTGAAGGCGGCTTGGCGCACGAGCCCGTCGGACGTCCAGCCGGCGAATTCGATCTCGGCCACCAGCTCCGGCTTCAGCCAGACGACGCCGGGTTCGTTCTTCGGCGCGCCGATGCCGGTGAAGGGTGATTTCCCAGTCGCGGCAGCTTTCAGCTTCGGCAGCAGGTCCCTGACCTTGGCTGCGCCATAGCCGGTGCCCACGCGGCCGACATAGACGAAGTGATCGCCGCGGTTGACGCCGACCAGAAGCGACCGGAACTTGCCATTGGTTGTGGCATAGGCGCCGATGACGACCTCATGGCCCGCACGACACTTTGACTTCGCCCACGTCTCGGTGCGGCCGGAAACGTAGGGCGCATCCGCGCGCTTCGACACGATGCCTTCCAGGGACAGCCGGCAGGCCGAGCGAAGCACTGCCTCGCCGCCAGTTTCGAAATGCTCAACGAAGCGGATTCGATCATCCTCACCCGTGTCGGTCAGAAACTGACGCAATCGCGCCTTGCGCTCACTCAGCGGCAAGACACGCAAATCCTCAGCGCCTTCGAACAGCAGGTCGAAGGCGAAGTAGACAAGCGCATCGGTCTTGCCCTCGGCCAGCGCTGCCTGAAGGGCGGCAAAGTCCGGGGCGCCGTTTTCGTCGAGCGCGCAGATCTCGCCATCGATGATCGCATCGGGCAGATTGCCGGCGGCTCGGGCGATGGCGGGATATTTGACCGTCCAGTCGAGACCCTTGCGGGTCTTCAAGATCGCTTCGCCGCCCAGAACGCGCATCTGGATGCGATAGCCGTCGAACTTGATCTCGTGCAGCCATCCGCTCTCGGAGGGCGGCCGTGCCAGCGTCTGGCAGAGCTGTGGGGCAATGAAGTCGGGAAGATCGGCGTGAATGACTGTCCCGTGCTTGTTCCTTTTTCCGCGAACGTTTGTTTTCCGTTCCTGCGCCGCCAAGCCTGTACGACTGTCCCACACAGCATCGGCCTCGGCCTTGCCGCCTTGCAGCATGAAGGGTTTCGGGCTGCGGCCCTTGCCGGCAGCAATTGCCTCCATCTTGCGTCCGGACGCGACAGAGGTGTCATTCTTGTCGAGGATGGCGGCGCCGTTTGTCTCTACGGAATATTCATCGCGATGTTTGATCAGCAGCCAGTTGGTGCGCTTGCCGCCTTCGCGGTCGTTGGCCATCCGCACCAGCACGAAACTGCCATGCAGCCGCTCCCCTTCGAGCGTGAACTTGAAATCGCCCTTGGCCAGCGCCTGCTCGGGGCTGTTCTTTCCCTCGGGCTCCCAATAGCCGCGGTCCCACAGCATGACCGTGCCGCCGCCATACTGGCCTTTTGGAATCGTCCCTTCGAAATCCCCGTAGTCGAGCGGATGATCTTCCACCTCGACGGCGAGCCTCTTGTCATGAGGATCGAGGGAGGGACCGCGCGTCACGGCCCAGGATTTGAAAACGCCGCCGAGCTCAAGTCGCAGATCGTAATGCAGTCGCGTCGCGTCATGTTTCTGAATGACGAAACGGCGGCGGCTCGAAGGCTTGACCGACCCTTGACCGCTCGGCTCCTGCGTCTTCTTGAAATCGCGCTTGGCCTTGTATGTTGTTAGCTTGTCGCTCGCCATTCGATGCCCTCGGACCACGGACCAATCGGCCTACAAGCAGGAATGTTCAGAGTGGCAAACATGTTCCCCCCCGGGCGTCGCGCCCGCGCTGGCGTTATGCCAGCCCGGGCTCGGGATAAGCAAAGGCACCGCCACCGCCAGTGCTGGGCGGAACGGCCGCAAATACAGGACAAGGCGGTGGGTCGTCATCGTCGTCGCGCCGACGATGGCGCACAATGCGCGCCCAATGTGAGAAGGACAATCGTCCGCGACGCTGCGCCGGTCTTCGCGACAGTCCTGGTGTTTGCTGGCTGGTGCTCGCGCAAATGTCTGCATCCAGCGCCTTGAGCGCTTGGAGAATCTCATCCACTTCGATGCAGGAGCCGTCGTCCAGCTGACGTATCGAGGGCCGGCCTGGAACCGCGCGGGCGTCGGATGCCCAGGAAGCCAGCAGCGCCCGCTTCTCCTCGCGGCTCATTGCCGGATCGTTGAGGATTTCATCGGGACGCTGGAATATCGGACGTCGATCGGCATCCCGATTGTTTGTGTCTGGAGTAAGACCTGTCATCTCCGTTTCTCCGCAATTCGTGCCTCCCGGACGCTGCCGCGAGGCAAATCGCAGCATTTGATGTTCGCGCGGAACTCAGGCGGCGTCGCGCTGCCGATCCGTATCCTGGCTAATCTGCTTCTTAGTCGCTGTCTCATCCCCTGACGCGGCGCTGCCGGTCGAGCCGATGGCAATGCGGCGAGGCTTCAGCTCCTCAGGAATCTCGCGCACCAAATCAACCGAAAGCAGGCCATTTTCGAGCGCCGCACGTGCTACCTTGACGTGGTCGGCCAGCTTAAAAGCCTGCCTGAAATTGCCGATGGCCAATCCCTGGTGGAGAATCTGTCGGTTGGCCTCCTCCGGCTTTTTCTGGCCGGTGACGATCAGCTCGGGGCCGTGCTGGGTGAGCTCGACTTCCTCCGCACTGAACCCGGCGATCGCCATCGTAATGCGGTAGTCGTCCGGGCCGAGCTTTTCGATGTTGTAGGGCGGCCACTCCGAACGCACGCCATTGTCGAGCATGTCGAAGAGACGGTCGAAGCCGACCGTCGAGCGGTAGAGAGGGGTATAATCGAAGCTTCTCATAGCCATATCCTCCGTAAAGCAACATGGGTTACAAGCAGCGCCGCAGCGTCTCTGCGACGCCCAATCCGTCGGGCCGAAGCCCCGACGCAGAACGATTTGGGAAAACCCGAAATCCGGTTCAAGAGGGCAGATCCTATTTTTTTGATCAACGTCCCTGCCTGTTCCCCTGGCCTCGTCACATGCGCGCTCGGATCGCCAAACGCCGCCGGCGGACCCGAGGCGTCACATTTCAACGGAAGCCCTTGAGCCCGGCCTCGTCCGAGCCAAAGCTCTCGGCAAAGGACATTCTTCCCTTTGTTTGGCCCTTTCCTTGGACTTAAGCCGACCTTCCTGGGCCCGTCGATGCGGTGCAGGCTTATCGGCTGATCCCGATCAACGAAAAAGGGGAAAGCCCGTCGAGACGATCGCCTCCAGTCGTGAAGGGCACGGCTTAACGAGCCAGCCGCGAGGAAAGGGCCGTACTGTGGAACTCGACGTCATCTTGGATGTTGACTCAAAGATAGGGCGCAGGAGCATGCCATGCACATCGACCAGCACCGTGAGACCGTAGTCACCGCCTACGCCAGGACGTAACCTTCCAATGAACGTCGCAAACCTCCAGCTCCAGGGCCCACTTCTGGCGGTTGCCTCGATTAACAATGCCGTCGCACCTAAAGGCATTCTCAACATCGACGACATCGATCTGACGCTGCGAACTGCCGAGCTTAATTTGGCTGGCGATGAGCGCCTGTTCGAAGACATGTCGCGCGCCAACCGTGATGTGGCCTGCTTCCCAATCAGGGTTCGGCAGATGGCCAACCACGCGCAAGGCGAAACCGAGATCCCTCCTTCTCCGAGTTGGCTCGCATGATCGGCCGGAGTAAGGAGCCCGATAACGATCAACAGTGATGCATGGCGGCACACATCCTTCGCATGGCAACGCGACACGGCGCGCTGTCCGTGTTGCCCTTGTTGCGCTACTGATTGCATGCGCCGCCGCGGCGATAGCGTGGTACGTGACGGCAGCGCGCCCGCCATTCTCTCAAAACGATGCGCAATTTGACGGCGGCGATGCTCCGCGAGGCAAACTCGTCTTCGCGGCCGGCGATTGCGCGTCCTGTCATGCGACGCCAGGGCAATCGGACCGGCTTAAGCTCGGCGGCGGGATGGCACTTGGCTCGCCATTTGGGACTTTCCGGCCACCAAACATTTCTCCCGATCCGGTCGACGGTATAGGCACGTGGACCGCGGCCGACCTGGCGAATGCCCTTGTCGGAGGCGTCTCGCCAAGCCGCGAGCACTACTATCCCTCCTTTCCCTACACGAGCTTTACGGCAATGACGGTTGCGGACATCAAGGATTTGTATGCTTACCTGCGGACGCTTCCGAAGGTTTCGGGTCGTGCGCCGCCCCACGATCCCAAAATTCTGTTTATGGTCCGCCGGTCAATCGGGTTCTGGAAACTTCTCTTCTTTCGCGAAGGTCGATCGGCCGCAGACACGAGCGGGATATCGACACGTGATCGCGGGGCTTATCTCGTTGAAACCGTATCGCACTGCGCGGAGTGCCACTCGAGCCGCAACGCATTCGGAGCAATCAAGTCCGGCACCCTTTTTGCCGGTGGCATCGATCCGCAAGGGACGGGTTTTGTGCCCAACATAACTCAACAGAGATTGCGCAGCTGGGGCGAGGCGGATATCGCAACGATGCTCAAGACTGGCGAGACGCCCAATCATGGACGCGTGGGATCATCCATGGCCGATGTGGTAACGAACTCTGCGATGCTGCCTGATAGCGACCGCCAGGCGATCGCGCGCTACGTCAAGGCGCTTCCTGCGATTGCAACGCCTGGTCCATAGGCTCATTCGGCATAGAGGTAGGCGGCGAGATCCTGGGCTTCCTGTTCGGAAATACCCGTCATCGGCATCGCCGTCCGCGGGGAAAAACTGCGCGGCGAAACGATCCAGGCAACGAGATTGTCGGAGCGGTTTTCCAGAACGCCAGCGATGTAGACGCGCCTCGATAGTCCCGTAAGCGGAGCGGCCGTCTGACCGTCCGCCCCCGGGATCCCGCGAATCGTGTGACATCCGGAGCAACCATACCGCCGAAAGATTGCCGGAGCGCGATCGGGATCGCCACCGGTCATCGTTTTCGCGGTGGCGGCTCGGGTATGATTGTCACGCGCAATGTTGGCCGTGACGAACGCAGCTGAAGCCACGATAAGGCCGCCGGCCATTAAGGCTGCTCGACCGGGAACAGACAACAGCAAGCTAGGCATTTTGCGCCTTTCTTCCGCTCGAGTGCCGGATCCAGAGCGCCAGCATGGTCATTGCCGCGGCCGCATAGACCGTTCCTGCCGGCACCCACATGATCATGCCCGCCAATTGCTGGTCCTCCAGCGGCGTTAGTCCCCAGTCCATCGCGGTTTGGGTCTGCGCGACATAGAGCACGCGCGGGGCAAGCGCCATCAAGACGCCCAGGATGCTGGTGTGGATCATGGTCAGGAACAAATGCCATGCCGAGGCGCCATAATCACTTCGCCAGACAATTGCCCACCAGAACAGTATCGCCGTCGCGAAGAAGCTCAGATGCTGGAGGCGGTGAAGGAGCGTGTCGGTCACGGCGGCGTCGAACAGGACGGGCACGTGCCAGGCCCAGATGGCAACGCCGTGAATGATGGTCGCGTTGGTGGCGCCAATACACCAGTCCCATGCTCTGCGGACAACGGCCATACGCATCGCCGAGCCAGCGGCGTGGCGCGTTGTTCGGGGCAATCCCCAAAGCAGGAGACCCACTGGCCGAGCCAGCACGATCAAGGGCGCCGATACGGCCATGACAATCTCGTGCTCGATCATATGGAAGGTAAAGAGGTGTTCGCCAAGCCAATGAAGCGGCGAAAGCAGTGCACCTGCCAACGCCAGCGTGCCGCCGCAGTAAGGCAAGACCCGGATCAACATGATGCCCGGTCTCCTGATCCGCCAAGTCAACCTTATGACGCCAACGCCGTACAGTATGGTAAGTACAGCTAGCGGCACGACGATCCACGGGTCAAACGTCCAAGGGTATGCCGAACCGTGTGTCTCGTTCCCATGCGCCATAGCCGGGCTGGCGATGATCAAGGCGACCAGTGTGCGGATCAGCGTTGGCATGGATCCAGCAGCATCGTAGCCGCCCCCTGCAACGACAGCGTCAACACAAATGCCAGCGCGATCAGGAAACCCGCATCGGTGATAAATCGCTCGGATCTGGCCAATCCGGCGGAGCCCGTACGTGATGCCACGACACCAGCGATCGACGCCGCTAGGAGCGCGGCACAAAGGGCGGCCGTCCAGGGAAAATTCCGTCGGCAATCCACGTAGGGCGTGATTTGTCCAAGCTGGGTGGTGACCGCCCAAGCGGCAGGCGGCACGACCAATCCCGTGTATCGCAACCAGCGTCTGCTCAAAGTCGTGGAACCCAATAGAGGCACACGTACATCGGCAACCACGTCAGCACCACAAAGTTCCAGTACATCGCATTGTCGGCCACATCGCCAAACCGTCGCGCATTGTCGCCATGGCGCGTGAACATCAGGCTGGTCAGCACGACAGTCTCACCCAGATCGGTCAAGATGTGTGTCGTATGGAGGCCGAGCATCACCCATACAATCGATCCATAGGCGTTTTGGTCCCACTTGATGTGCATGGCGGGAAACTCGAAAACACGCAAGATAAGCGGCAAGACGCCGACCAGCGACATGACAATGAGGCCAATTCGGACCTTTCGTAGGTCTTGGCTACGCGCCCAGCGTGTAACAAAGACATTGGGTATGAGGCTTACAAGCAGCACGACCGTCAGGGTCGTGCCTGCAAGCAGATCAGGCGGCGCGGTATCCAGCGGCCACCGCGGTGCCACGCTCATCAGATAGAGATAAATCACGATCGAAAGGACAAAACCGGTGCCTTCGATGAGCATGAAGGCGAGCGTTCCCCACCAGGACAGGCTGGCAGTGCCAAGGCCATGCGCGGGAAGCTCCGTCACGTCAAGGACGACATCGTGCTTCATGTCTCGTCCTCCGGGTCGCCCTTTGGCCAGAACCAGCCAATGAGTGCGATTGCAATCGGTATGGAGCCCCAGACCACGGCCCAAGGGGTAAAGATCGACCAAATCAGCATTGCTGACGTAGCGAGCGCCGCAAGGAGCGGCCAAATCGAATTCCCGACCGAAGATTCACGCGCTTGCGCACGCGCTTCCACGACACTGGTGATAAGCAGTTCGCGCCTGTCCGTGTACAGACCCTCGACGATACCAAGTGGGTCCGATCTGTCCGACAAGGGCTCTAGGCTTTCGACGACAGGCAGCCGCGCGAAATTATAGGACGGCGGTGGCGAAGACGTCGCCCACTCCAGCGTTGAGGCGCCCCACGGATTGGCTGGTGCGACGGGACCTGATCTGGCGCTGCGTATGGCGTCAATGAAGAACAGCAGGAAACCGGCGGCCAGCACGATCCCGCTGAGACTGATGAACATGTTCAGGCCGGACCACGGCATCTCCGGCTGATAGGTATAGATGCGCCGGGGCATGCCTTGCAGGCCGAGAATGTGCATGGGGAAGAAAGTCAGATTGAAACCCGAGAAGATGAGGCCAAACGACCAGCGGCCAAGCGTCTCGCTCATCATTCGGCCTGTCAGTTTCGGAAACCAGTAATAGACGGCGCCCAGCAAGGGAAACACGGCGCCACCCACCAAGACGTAATGGAAATGCGCGACGACGAAATAGGTGTCGTGAACCTGTGTATCGAACGGAACCGATGCCACCATCACGCCGGTCAGCCCACCAATGACAAACACGACAATGAACCCGATGACGAACAAAAACGGCGTCTTGAAGATTGGCCGTCCCGCCCAAATCGTCGCCAGCCAGCAAAAGATCTGCAGGCCTGCCGGAACGGCGATCGCCATGCTTGAGGCGGTGAAGAAACTTTCGCCCAGCCGCGGAAGGCCGGCCACGAACATATGATGCACCCACAGCCCGAAGGCCAGAACGCCCGTCGCGATCAAGGCCATCACCATGGCCAGATATCCAAACACCGGCCGCTGTGTGAATGTAGCGACGATGCTGGAGACCATGCCCACCGCGGGCAGGAAGATGATATAGACCTCAGGGTGGCCGAAGAACCAGAACAGATGCTGCCACAGCAGCACGTCACCGCCTTCGGCCGGGTTGAAGAAATGCGTCCCGACGAGCCGATCGAGGATCAGGCTGGTGCTGGCGATCATGATCGCCGGCATGGCGAGGATGACCAGGAAGGACGTGACCAGCATCGACCAGACGAACAGCGGAATCCTGTCCAGTGACATTCCCGGCGCGCGTTGCTTGAATACGGTGACGACGATTTCGACGGCGATGGCGAGAGCGGAAACCTCGGTAAAGGTGATCATCTGGGCCCAGATGTCGGCCCGCTTCCCGGCGGCATATTGAGGCCCCGACAGCGGTACGTAGGCGAACCATCCAACGTCCGGACCGGTATCGACGGCGAACGCAATCCACAACAGCAGACCGCCGGCAAGGTACATCCAGTAGGAAAACGCGTTGAGGCGGGGGAATGAGATGTTTCGCGTTCCCACCATCAAGGGCACCAGGTAGATGGCCATCGCCTGCATGACGGGCACGGCGAACAGGAACATCATATTCGAGCCATGCGTGGTGAAAATCTGGTTGTAGCGATCGGGCCCGAGGAACCGGGCTTCGGGTTGCGCCAGCTGAAGCCGCATCAGCAAAGCCAGCACTCCGCCGAGTGCCAGAAAGACAAATGCCGTGACCATATAGCGGCGGCCGATAATCTTATGATCGACAGTCGATAGGGCACCCCATAGGCCAGGGAGCGTTGACCAGGTCGCGGCAAGTCGACGATCGAGTTCGCCGGCTTCCATCCCGGTGTCCCGAACGCCTTCGCGATCCGCTGCTGCGCTCATTTGAGACTTTCCATATAGGCGGAGATATTCTGGAGCTCGATGCTGGTCAGCGGAACCATCGGCATATTGTTCCCCGGCTTCAGCGTCTGCGGATCGGCAATCCAGGCCGCCAGCGAACCGCGCGTGGTCTCCAGCAATCCGGCGGCGATTGTCTGGCGACTGCCGATGTGCGTCAGGTCGGGTCCTGTCGTACCGGTAGCATGCGTTCCGCGGATGGTATGGCAGGCCGCACAGGGCTTTGCCAGAAAGGCCACCTGCCCCGAGGCGGCATCGGGATCGGCCGGCATCATCGCATCGGCGTGCTGTGCTGTGATCCAGCGCGCATAATCGGACGGAGCCTCTGCGACGACGATAACCGCCATATGGCTATGCTGCAGGCCGCAGAATTCGGCGCATTGCCCGCGATAGATGCCAGGCTTTTCCGCCCGAAGCAGCAAATCGTTTGAGCGACCCGGAACGAGATCCTGCTTCCCGGCCAGGCTGGGAACCCAGAACGAATGGACGACGTCGGCGCTTTCAAGCTGAAGCCGGACATCTTGACCGACAGGGATATGGATTTCGTTGGCGGTCTGGAAGGTGGGCGTGCCATCGGACCCGGCGTAGATGACCTGCCACCACCATTGCTGTGCTCTCACGGTGATGGTCACGGCAGCACTTTGCGGGACCCCGATGCTGCGGGTGGTGAAGAAGCTGGCGATTGTCATGCCGGCGATAATGGCCACCGTCACCGCGACCGCGGCCGAGACCGTCATTGTGAGCCGACCTTCCGATGTCCGGCCTTCCGTCTCGGCCCGACGCCCCCGCCTGAGCGCCAGGACGAGCATGACCATCACCAGCAACCAGATCATCGCGGACAGGGCAACTATCCCGATGATCAGATACTCGAGATGAATGGCGGGAGCCCCGTAGGGGTTAAGCGCAGACTGGCTGCCATTGCAGCCTGACACCAGAGCACCCGTCGACAACAGGCCCATGCAAGGGGCTCTCACGGCGAAGGTCCCTGATCTGGATGGACACCCACCGGGCCCTCATCGAAGAGAATTTTCGCGGGGCCTCGGTTCTCGGCCGGGCGGGTCTGCTTGTCATCGTTGCGGCTAGGCGCCGCTGTCTTCGGCGTATACGAGCCGATCGTCTGGACATAACCCGCGAGCTGCCAGATCTGCTCGATAGTCATGCGGTCGTGAAAGGCGGGCATGCCGTGCGGGCGGCCATCACGGATCGAGGCGACGATGGAGACCACTTCAGGACCATACAGCCACCAGCCGTCAAGGAAGGACGGGCCGACACCGCCGCGTCCGTCTCCATGGCATGTCGAGCACCCGAACCAGGCGTAAAGGCGCTTGCCTTGGCTCAGATTGTAGGCATCCGTTTCATAAAGCTTGCCCTGCGCAAAATAACTCTCTGGCGGTGTTCCGCTGATCGCATTGGGCATGAGCCGGAATTGATCGAGATCGGCCGCAACGGGGGGATCCACACGAAGCTCCCTGGCCTGGCGAAACCAGCCCAACCAGGCACCGACACCGATCAGCAGAAACGCTGCCGCCATGAATGCCCAGTTTGGGTTTCTTGTGTCTATCAAGGGGCCCTCAGCCCATAAAAGAATTAGCCGTCCGGATTAAGGCTCGATCTGGTAAGGCGCACAGGTAGAAGTTTATAGGAAGGTGTTTTTGCCTTCGGATCATGATGAGCCAAAGGGAAAAGCGGGTTTGCCTCGGGGTAATACGCCGCACAGCATCCCTTCGGAATGTTGTACTGAACGATCCTCAGGCCAGTGATCTTACGAATGTTATTATCGTCGATCGCCGTCGTCACATCGATGTGCTCGCCATCGACGAAGCCCAGCCGGCTAATATCCTCGCCGTTCATGAACACGACCCGGCGAGTGCCTTCAACGCCACGGAATCGATCGCTGTAGCCGTAGATCGTGGTGTTGAATTGGTCGTTGGATCGCAGTGTCGAAAGATGCAGGACGTCGGCCCTCCCCGATGTGGAGAACTCCGGAAACAATCTGTGCGGCGTGATGAAGTTGGCCTTTCCCGTTTTCGTCACCCACTTGCGTTCTCGCGCGGGCAACGGCCTGGCAAATCCGCCAGGTTGAAAAAGCCGCTTGTTGAAATCCTTGAACGTCTCCGGGTAAGTGCGCTCGATAGCGTCTCGTATCTGCGCATAGTTCCCGACCCAGCCGTCCCACGGAACCTTCGTTTGTCCGAGTGTAGCCTTGGCGATGCCGGCAACGATGGCAGGTTCGGAGAGAAGCTCGGAGCTGGCCGGTTTCGCCTTGCCGCGAGAGCCATGGAAATGAGCTATGGAACTTTCAATTGACACCGCCTGCGGACCGCTTGCCTGCTGGTCGACTTCAATGCGCCCCAGGCACGGCAGCAGATAAGCGACCTCTCCATGCAGCACATGGCTGCGGTTGAGCTTTGTCGCGATCTGCACACTCAAATGCAGCTTGCGCCATCCCTCTTCCATGGCGGCCGTGTCGGGTATCGCTTTCAGGAAGTTTCCGCCCAGGCTGATGAACGCGCGGCACTGGCCGTTGATGATCGCTTCGCAGGTCTCGACCGTCGAGCGGCCCGTCCATGTCGGCGGCTCAAAGCCGTAGAGCTGGGAAAGCTTGTCCAAAGGCGCCAGCCCGGGTTTCTCGGTGATCCCGACGGTCCGCTGGCCCTGCACGTTGGAATGGCCGCGCACGGCGCAGATATTTGCTCCGGGCTTGCCGATATTGCCGCGCAGCAGTGCCAGGTTGCAGACCATGTGAACGTTCTCGACACCCAGGAGGTGCTGCGTCAGGCCCATGCCGTAAATCATCATGACGGCGCTGGCGTTCGCGTAAGTTTTAGCAGCCTGCATCATCTCTGAGCGGCTGAGCCCCGACACGCGTTCGAGTTCCTCCCACTGATGGGCTCGCGCGGCCTGAGCAAATTCCTCAAAACCGGTGGTGTGTTCCTGGATAAAATCGTGATCGAGCACGTGCTTCTTGTCTGCCGAGGCCATCGAGGCCGCAAAGGCGACCATCGCGGCATTGTCCTGGTCCTTCGGCTTCCCGTCCTGCCCCGCCACGCGGCTCGCGCCTGATGCCTTGAGGGCGTCGTCAGCTTCAATCAGCGCCTTGCATACCCCGAACAGTGCTGCGATATCGCCGCCATTCCTGACCTGATAATATTCCGACGAGATCTTTGTCTCTTTCCCGGTCAGCATCTGTGCCGACTGCGGATTGACAAAGCGCTCCAGCCCCCGTTCGCGCAGCAGGTTGAAGGTGACGATCTTGACGCCCCGGTTGACGGCGTCCTGGAGATCATGAAGCATCCGAGGCGACGATGTTCCAACGTTCTGCGCGATGTAGAAAATGCAGTCGGTGTTCTCGAAATCGGACAGGATCGCCGTCCCGACGGATGAGCCGATGCTTTCCGGGAGCGCCACGGAGGAGCTCTCGTGACACATGTTGGAGCTGTCAGGCAAATTGTTGCTGCCATACATACGTGCGAACAGCTGGTACATGTAACTGGTCTCAAGCGAGGCACGCCCGGACGTGTAGAGATCAACCTGATGAGGATCGAGAGAACGCAACTCTCTCCCAATCTCATCAAAGGCATCGGACCAGGCGACCGGAATGTATTTGTCGCTGGCTGCATCCCAACGCATGGGATGCGTCAAGCGACCTTGTTCTTCCAGGTCGTGATCCGACCAGGTCTCCAGCTCGCCCAGCGTGTGGTTGGCAAAAAATGCCGGACCGGCTCGACGCGACGTCGTCTCCCACGCAGTAGCCTTGGCGCCATTTTCACAGAACTCAAGCGGATGTGGCTGAGCAGGCTTTGCCCAGGCGCAGCTGACGCACATATATCCTTCAGGCTTGTTCTGGCTCGAAAGGAGCTTTGGGTCCCGCAAGAGGACACGTTCTCTCGAGTTAATCGCTGCGACGGATTTCGCCGACCCCCAGCCGCCAGCGGGTCCCTTATATGGTCGGATGGTTGGGGACCGTGTCTTTGATGTCATTTCCGCCTCGCCGCTCACTTCGCCGGCGTGGCACGAGTCTTGCGCCGGCAATATAGAACTTAGCAGTTGTCGGACGGTTCCACGGATGACGCCCATCTCGTCGGTGTCGCCCTGGGCGAGCGACGAGGTCAGCTTCCTGATCTGGTCATATGTGAACTGCGGTGGCGACACTTCGCGATGGGTTTTGACCTTGAGGATCGACCATGCGATCGGATGCCAGGGCTTGGTCCCAGGCTCCGCCAAGTTCTTCGGGGTGATCGGCGAACAGCCCCTTCAGCCCGATCAGGTCCGCGAAGCGACGACAGGGTAGGGAAATTGCCTCTACCAGATCTGCTAATCCTGCTCGGCCGCGCCGGCAGGGTTCTCGATCCTGTATTCGTGGACAAGCCCGAGGACCTGTCTTCTCACTACCTCGCGCGCTTCGGGCTGAATGAAAGGCATCAGCCGGTCGACGTTCCGACGACCGCCCTCGGCAGGTCGGCAGCGGGTTCGGTAAGCTCGCTGCCATGTTCATACAGATTGTCCGTCAGCTTCTTGTCCAGATCGGCAAGGATGCCCATCACCACGCTCCATGCCCGTATTCTCACCGTGTGTTATGATCAGCCCAGCAGAGATGTTCCGCACCTGGACGCCCCCAGACGGCTGGAGGCATCGTTTCCGATGAGCACGTCAATACGATGTCGTCCGCCTTCGTCGAGTGGCGCGTGCGGGGCTTGCGCGCGAAACTCTATTGCTTGCCCAAAGGAAACTGCGCCAGCTAATATCAGAGCTCAAACTCCTGGTGCACCGCGCCAAGAAAGCCCATGCCCGCCGCGAAATCGGTTCTAGTAAGAATTATTGGCAGGATGTCGCTTCGCATTTTCCCGGCGACGTCCCAAACCCCTATAACCAGCGGCGGCCACCTGAACCGCCGGATGGCCGCTAACCGCTAGAGGGTTTGGGCGACACGTGCCTTGGGTTCCCTGCCAGCACTAGTATCCATCTTCGAATTCTTGCCGACTGGCTGGCTTTGCGTCGTATTCGTCTTGGATTTGACGAGAACGACATTGTTGTTGCGCCAACGCCAGCAACGCCGATGCCGCACAGCGACCACAAGGCTTTCATGCTGGCTTTTCCCCTGTGAGTTCGGGCAAAGCAGTCGACAAGGGACCTATTCGGTCGAAGCGCACGGAAAGTCCTTGTTTTACCGCACTTCGGGCCAGCAATTGGTCGAGTTCGGTTGGATCGGGCTGCGAACCACTTGGCGGGTGGCCTTGCACGCCAACTCGGTCGAGACAAAATCATGCCTCCTGCTTCTGGCGAGAACGTATGTTCGACCAGCATCTTCACGCGCCTGAATGCAATTTCATCGGCATAGTGGATTCCGATTCTCCTGAACGCCGAACCGTCGAACCGGTGGGTTGTTCCCGCCTGTAGTCAAAACACGATCGTTCGGCCAACGTAAAAGCCCGCGCCTCCCGGCAAAGGAGAGCGCGCGGGCTGATCAGGTTGAGGGATCCCGATCGTGCAGCGTCAACGAAGGGGGGCGACGACGCCGTGCGACACGCAACCTGCATCGACGTAAGTTGTTCCACTTCGCCTTATTCGAGTCGCTCGCGTCTGAGCGGAAGACACGCTTCAGGCCAAAGGTTCCAGAACGGCGAGATCGACCGTCCTTCATGATCTGCGGCCGACCCTCCGAGCCGGAATAAATCTCTTCGAGGCGGTTGCAGCCGCCAGCCTGGTATCGTCCCGGTCCCGGAACTTTCAACCGCGTCGAAGTTTGACCTGCCTGCATGAACGTTTTTCCTGCTTTGCAAGGAAAGAAGCCACCATGCCAAAGGAAGGTTCAAACTCGAAACCCGCCGTCCGATCGCCGAACGCGGTGGTCTGCCGCACCCAAAGCGAGATGCCAAACAACGGACGCCGGCGCAAAGCCGGTGACGCCAACGGCCGCCGGCGCATCCCGGCCATTGAGCATGGCGCTGGATAATCTAGTCGCCAATCGAAATGCCGGGTGGCCACGTCAACCGAGCACCACGCCCCGGCCTACCGACAAGCCGCTGGATTGATCGCGACTGGCTGGCTTGAAATCACGACCGCGTCTTGGCGGCGCGAAGCGACGCTAGGTCGGCCACGGCGGTGAGGATGGTCGCCTCGGTTGCGGGTTTTGCCACGAATTTGCAGTTTCGAAACGGGGCTGGAACATCGCGCTCCCCAAATCCCGTTACGAACGCGAACGGGGTGCCGCGAGCCAACAAGACTTCCGCGATCGGTAAGCTTGTTTCACCGTTGAGTTGAATATCCAGCAACGCGACGTCAATCTTGTCCGCCTCCACAAGTTGAAGCGCGGCGGCCACGGACGAAACAGGGCCGACCACCGGATAGCCCGCTGCACGCAACTCGGACGCTATGTCCTGCGCGATCAGCCACTCATCCTCGACCACCAGAACGCGGGGTGTATCGCTCACGGCGTATCCTCATGGTTTGCCGAAAAGGCGATATGGACATCGAGACCTTCCTTGCCAAAAAACGTCTCGACATGACCGCCGAGCCTGTAGGCGATTTCCCCCTTCAACAGGTTCAGGCCAAAGCCATCATTCAACGGCTTCTTGACGGCAGGCCCGTACTTTTCGCGCCAGCGAAGCGTGAAACTGTCGCCATCCATGGCCCATTTGACGCTGATCCTGCCTCGGGGCTTGGACAAGGCGCCATATTTGGCCGCATTGGTAGCCAGCTCATGGATGGCCATGCTAAGCGAAAGGCCCTGTTGCGGGCCGAGTTTTACGTCGTCGCCATCGAGTTCGATCCGTTCGATGCCGAAGGGTTCCAGTTCCTGATGCAGCAATTCCTTGACCGAAGCCTCCTTCCACCTCTCGCGGGTCAGCAGTCCGTAGGCTCTGGACATGGAGTGCAACCGGCCTATCAACGCATCCGCGAATGCTTCTTTCGTATCCGAACTGTCCCGCGTGCGGTTGGCGATGCTGGCGACCACCGCCAGCATATTCTTGACGCGATGGTTGAGCTCCGAGATGAGTACCTGCTGATGCTCTTCCGCCCGCGCCAGCGTGGTCACGTCGACCAATGTCACCACGACGCCCTGTATCCTATTACCCTTGTCCCGATAGGGATTGATGCGTACCATGTGAAACAGGCCCCTGGAATCGCGCGCAAGATGGTGGTTCAGGGTCTCGCCTGTCTCGAACACCTTGTCGATGTGCTGCTTCAACTCTGGATAATCGAGTTGGCTCGACAGATCCGTCAAGGGCCGGCCGACGTCGGAGGGGCGCAGGTTGAAGAAGGAGGAGGCCGCCGGCGTGAAGGTCCGCACCACAAGACTGCGGTCGAGAAAGATGGTCGCGATATCGGTGCTTTCGAACAGGTTCCGCAGATCGCTGTTTGCGTGATCTAGCTCATCTATCTTGCTGGCTAACTCCGCGTTGATCGTGTTGAGCTCTTCGTTGAGCGACTGCATCTCTTCCTTGGACGCTTCAAGTTCCTCATTGGTCGATTGCGCCTCTTCATTGACGGAGACGAGTTCCTCATTCGAGGATTTCACCTCTTCGAGGGCCGTCTCGTATTCTTCTATGGTGGATTGAAGACGCTCTCTTGTGTCGCGCAGTTCCCGCTCGAGATCGGCCGTGCTGTCGCTGTTATGGCTGCCACCGTCCTCATTGGACCGAGCTTGCCTCGGTCCCGACGGCTCGAAGAGGACAAGGTAAAGCGGCTCACCATTGCCTCTCTCGGCAAGCGGTTCGATCGTCAGCTTGATCGGTTGCACGCGTTCGTCATCTTCCTCGACGCTGAGGTTGTCCCGCACAACCGTGCGGCGTGTTGTCGTCGCCTCCCTTAATGCGGCGCGTAGGTCCAGCCGAAGTCCGCGGCGGGCCATCGTCAGCACCTGCCGGCTGGGGATACCTTGCGGCGCTTCGAGGTATCTGCCGGTCCTCGCCGAATAGTAGACGACGTCGCCTTCGGCGTTGACGAGGACATGCGGCGGCGCGAACCGCTCAAGCACCTGCGCTTCGACAGCCTGCCGCAGCGGGTAGCCGACCGTGCCCTTCTTCAAGCCAGCTGTTTCGGCGGGAAAGACGCCGGAAGTGGAATCCCCGAACAGGGCCGGCAGCCTGATATGTGGCGAGGCATGCTCCCGTGCCTGGAAGAGGCGATGTTTCTTGTCGATGGTGGCGAACAGATTTTCGTGCTGCCCGATGCTTTCGGACGTGCCGAGGAAAAGATAGCCACCCGGCTTCAGCGAATAGTGGAAGACAGGAAGAACGCGGCTTTGAACGGCTGGGCCGAAATAGATCAGCAGGTTGCGGCAGGAAACCAGATCCATGCGCGAGAAGGGCGGATCGCGAATGATGCTATGCGGCGAGAAGATGCACAGTTCGCGGATCTCGTTGCTGATGACGTAGCTTTCGCCATCGCCGTTGAAAAACCGGTGTTTGCGCTCCGGGGAAAGACCCTGCATCAAGGCCTCGGGATAGCGTGCGGCGCGAGCCACCGCCAGGGCAGGCTCGTCTATGTCGGTGGCGAATATCTGGACGCGCGGAATGGCTGACAGCATTTCCATGTGTTCACGCAGCAGGATGGCGATGGAGAACACCTCCTCGCCGGTGGCGCAGCCGGGAATCCAGACCCTAACCGTATCGCTCGCCGTCTTGCCCTCGAACAGCCGCGGGATGATCTTTTGTTCTAGCAATTCGAAGGCATCGGGATCGCGAAAGAAGTTGGTGACGTTGATCAGCAGATCGCGAAACAGATTCATCACCTCGCGAGGGTCCTTCTTCAGCCAATCGATATAGGCGCTGATGGACTGAATCTGAGCGATCTGCATGCGCCGCTTGATCCGGCGTAGGAATGTCTTGGTTTTGTAGCCTGAAAAGTCGTGGCCGGAGTGGCTGCGCAAAATGCCGTATATCTGTTCGCGGACCTTATCTATGTCGGCCGTAGGGATGTCCTCTTCGTTCGGCAGCCCATCCAGCGTGTCGAAGCCGCGGGCGTAAGCCTGGAGCTTCGCCCCAATCTCCTCGGCGGGCACGGCAACATCGATGAGACCGCTGGCAATAGCGCTCTGCGGCATGTCGGGGTTGCGCGGGCCGTAGCCGTCCGGTGCTTGCGCCACGGTAAGCCCGCCCCGCTCCTTGATGGCCTTGGCACCCAAGGTCCCATCGGAATCACCTCCCGACAGTACCACACCGACCGCGTATTCACCCTGGTCTTCGGCGAGTGCGCTGAAGAAGATGTCGATGGGTTTGCGCTCCTGGGTAAGCCCATTGGGCCGCCGCAGGTGCAGCACGCCGTTCTCAATGACCAGAGTGACGTTTTCCGGCATCACATAGACGTGGTCGGGTTCAACGGCCACGCCGTCCTCGACCACCACGACAGGCATCTCGGTGTAGCGGTCGATAACCTCATGCAGCAGGCTGTTGCGCTTGGGACTAAGGTGCGTGATGATCACGAACGCCATGCCCGGCCTACCGGTGATGCCCTTGAAAAACCCTTCCATTGCGGGGATGCCCCCCGCGGACGCACCGATGCCGACGATGGGGAACTTGATTGATCGGGCTGTCACGGCATGTCCACCTTTCGCCCGACCGACATGAAGTCTCTCAAGGTCGGATCGGACAGGATATGACCATATAGCGCGCTTGGAGGATGGAACAAGTCAGCATGGACGACGTTGGCCCGATGTCCATGATGGTTCAATGACAAAACGCTTTGCTGGCTTGAAACTCCTGGCGCTCATGGTGTGGGGGGCGCCTGAGTGAGTGGAACGTCTCGGTGGGCCCGTACCGGATCGCATGCTCGTGCTGGCGAAACGATTGCAGGCGGCACTGGATGACAGGAAAATGGGAGTGCCTTCTTTGCATCCTCAACACCGTTCGAATAAAGGATAACGACGTGCGCGATCTGCGGGGGGTGCATATTCTGATTGTCGAAGACGAATGGACGCTGGCGGGGGATCTTGCGAGGTTTTTCGGCAACATGGGTGCTATCATCCTCGGGCCCGCGGCTACAGTCGAGCAGGCGTCTGAACATACCGATCAAGCCGAAGCTGCAATCCTGGACGTCAATCTTAATGGCCGACGCGTGTTTCCGATCGCCGACAAGTTGATGCGCCGCGGTATCCCCTTCGTATTCTTCAGCGGTGACAACGAGATCGCGATTCCCGAGCATCTCCGCTACGCCAGCAATTTGCGGAAGTCCTCGGGCAGCAAGGCTGTGTTCAATGCGCTTTTTCCGCGGCAGGCATCCGAACAAGCGGAGATCTCCGTGCCCTCCCCGCCAGACGACGTTTTCACCCTCTTGCCCAAACTGCGCCTCGCGGCGCGTCTTCTGCTGGGGGACGTCCACGCATCGGACCGGCTGGTCGAGAGGACACTCGAGCAAGCGATCCGGGACGTCGACCACCGGCAGCTTGGCCAGTCCACCGAAAACTGGCTCAACGATGTCATGCGAGAGGTGGCCAAAGCCCGCGGCGCAAAGCTGATGCATTGAATTCTCCTGGGCCGAGGCCAAGTCGCCTCCCGCCAGGACTTCTCAACTCTTGCGATCGCGCTCGACGAATTTGTTGAAACGGCTGGACTTTCCGTCGCTGGTCTTGGCCTGATAGAGGAAGGCCAAATCGTTCTCGTCGAATATGCGGAAGAACTCGTCCCAATCAATGGAGTCGAATCCTTCCTCGGGTTCGCCAAAGTCGATCCGCAAGATGCCGCCCTCGCCCTTGGTGCGGACCACTGCCGGCCGGCCCTGCCGCTCCTCGGCCCATTTGCGAATTTCGTCGTGATTGGTGGTCGTGTGGGACTGCGACATTGAAATCTCCCTTGATCATAGGCTTCGCCTTACGGTCTCACGGCGGCTGTCGAGCGCCCTAACAGCATACCGGCGGGAATGTTCCCGCATCGTGGGCCGATGGCGTTGCGCTTGCTTTCAGACGAAGCCCGCGAAGGGAACTTTGTTGAAGCACAGGGAACAAACCTTTTGCCGAAAAGTTCGGGGCGCCGAAGTCACTTGTCCGGGGAGAGGAGTCGTCGTGAAACGCATATTGGTTACAGGAGGCTGCGGCTTCATCGGCCGCCACGTCACACAAGAACTCATCGCTCAGAATTATTCAGTTCGCATTCTCGACGTCCTGCTGGAGCAGGTGCATGCGGGCGAAGCGGTCACGCTTCCCACCGGTGCCGCACTGATCAAGGGCGATATTCGCGATCGCGAGGCCGTTGCCGAGGCGCTGGAAGGAGTCGACGCTGTCATTCATCTGGCGTCGGAAGTCGGTGTCGGACAATCAATGTACGAGATCGCGCGCTACGTCGGCACCAACGATCTGGGCACGGCGACACTGCTTGAAGCGCTGATCAAGCATCCGGTCGAACGGATCGTCGTCGCCTCCTCGATGAGCGTCTATGGCGAGGGCCTCTATGCCACGCCCGAGGGCCGGCGCATCGACAATGCAAGGCGCAAATTAAGCGACATCAAAAGCGGACAGTGGAATCCGCTGTCGCCGGAAGGCGAACCCCTTTCGCCGCTGCCGACGGATGAAGAAAAGCCGGTCGACCTCGCCTCGATTTACGCGCTGACAAAATACGCCCAGGAACGCGCCGTGCTGATCTTCGGCGAAGCCTACGGCATCGATGCGGTCGCATTGCGCCTGTTCAATGTCTTCGGTGCCGGCCAGGCACTATCAAATCCCTATACCGGCGTGCTGGCCAATTTCGCTTCACGTCTCGCCAATGGCCAACGGCCGATGATCTTCGAGGATGGGGAGCAGAAGCGCGACTTCGTTCATGTGCATGACGTCGCACGTGCCTTTCGTCTTGCGCTGCAGCAACGTCAGGCAAAGGGCCACGTCATCAACATCGGCAGCGGCCGCGCCTATGCGATCAGCGAAGTCGCGCGATTGCTGGCGGAAGCCATGGGAATACCGAACCGTTCGCCAGAACTGCTCGGCAAGGCGCGCTCCGGGGACATTCGCAACTGCTTCGCCGATATCTCCAAGGCGCGTGAACTGCTCGGTTTCGAACCCGGCCTGCAATTGGAGAATTCTCTCGTGGATTTCGTTTCCTGGGTGCGCAATACGGCCGCCGTCGACCGCGGCACCGAAATGAAGCGCGAACTCGAAGAGCGCGGGTTGGTGTCATGAGCCCGGGCGCACGCAACCGACGCGAAGCGCCGGTCGCCATCCTCGGCGGCAGCGGCTTCATAGGATCAAATCTAGCCGATAGCCTGTTGTCGGATGGCGAGCCGGTGCTGGTGGTCGACAATCTCAGCCGTCCCGGCGTCGAACAGAACCTGGAATGGCTTGTCCAGAAACATGGTAGCCGCCTTACCGTCGAGACCATTGATGTGCGGGACGCCAATGCCCTGGCCCCGGTTCTGATGAGATCCAAGGCGATTTTCCATCTGGCCGCACAGACGGCAGTCACCACGAGCCTGGTCCGGCCGGACGAGGATTTCGACATCAACCTTCGCGGAACGTTCAACGTGCTGGAAGCGGCGCGGCTGAGCGGCGAGGGCATTCCGGTGATTTTCGCCAGCACCAACAAGGTTTACGGCAGCCTCCCCGACGTCGCGGTTCAACCGCACGACGACTGCTACATACCTTGCGATAGCGCGATCCAGGCCAGCGGCATCGATGAAGCCCACAGCCTGAATTTCTGCACGCCCTATGGCTGCTCCAAGGGCGCGGCGGACCAATATGTGCTCGACTACGCCAAATCCTATGGCATGCCCACGGCGGTACTGCGGATGAGCTGCATCTACGGACCGCGCCAGTTTGGAACGGAGGACCAGGGTTGGGTAGCGCACTTCCTGCTCAGCGCCCTGACAGGACGGGACATCACCGTCTACGGCGACGGCAGGCAGGTGCGTGACATCCTGCACGTTTCCGATGCGGTCGCCGCCTACAGGGCTGTGCTGGACCATATCGACATTACCGAGGGCCAGGCATTCAACCTTGGCGGCGGACCAGAAAATGCGCTCAGCCTGCGTATGCTGTTGAGCGAGATCGGCAGCCTGACCGGCCGCGAACTCTCGGTCCGCCATGATGGGGAACGGACCGGCGACCAGCCCTTCTTCGTCGCCGATACCCGCAAGATCCAGACCGCGCTTGGCTGGAAGGCGCAGGTTGCGTGGCGCGAGGGCATTCGCGATCTCGCCGACTGGCTGCAGCGCCACCGGCTTGAGCCCCGCCCCGAAGCCGTGAGGTACGTGGCATGAGAATAGCCCTGGTCAACCCGTCCTGGACATATGACGACAGCATCTATTTCGGCTGCCGCCAACCGCATCTGCCGCTGGAACTCGGCTATTCGAAAGCCCTGCTCGAAGCGGCCGGCCATGAGGTGCTGCTGCTGGACGGGCAATTGCAGAAACTCGACAACTCAGGGCTGTGCGGACGCGTGGCTGATTTCGCGCCGGCAATGACGGTTGTCAGCACCGCCCCGACCTATCTGTTCTGGCGCTGCGCACCGCCGGAGTTGCGCGTGCCGGCCGATTTCCTCAATCGTCTGGCCGGGCGTGGCGGCCGCACGGTCGCGGTCGGCCCACATGGCTCGGCGACGCCGGCGCCGACCTTGCGCAAGCTGGGCGCCGACATCGTCGTGCGCGGCGAATGCGAGGAAATTGTCGCCGAACTTGCACGACGCGACGATTGGAGCGCGGTGCCCTCGACCGCCTATCTGCTGGACGCCAAGCTGGTTTCGAACGGCGGGGTCCATTCCAGTTCGTTTGTCGATCACCCGCCGCTGGAATGGCCATCCGACTGGATCGCCGCCCATTCGCATCATCATCACCGGTTCGATGACCAACAGTTTGGATTCGGCGCCGAGGTCGAAGCGTCGCGCGGCTGCCCCTACAATTGCAGCTTCTGCGCCAAGATCGATTTCCGCGATGCCTATCGCCGCCGCAACCACAAAGCGGTGGTGACTGAAATCGATCGGCTGATCGCCCAAGGTGCCGGCTACATCTACTTCATCGACGAAATCTTTTTGCCGCAAAAGGCGTTGCTGGAGGCGTTGGTAAGCCGCGATGTGAAATTCGGCGTCCAGACCCGCATCGATCTGTGGAAACCTGAGATGCTGGAATTGCTCGGCGCGGCAGGCTGCGTCTCCATCGAAGCCGGCCTCGAAAGCTTGACGGTGGAAGGGCGGGCCATGCTCGCGAAGCGCTGTAGGCTGGACACCGAGGAACTCGCCGCGCTGCTGGTTAAGGCCAGACGCCACGTTCCTTTCGTTCAGGCCAATCTGATCGGCGTCGTCGAGGACGATCCTGCCCTTGTCGATCACTGGCGAGCCCACCTGATCGACAATGGCGTGTGGGCCAATGAACCGGTACCGCTTTATCCATATCCGAGTTCGCCCAGCTATCGCGAGCTTTGGGGCGAACCCGACGACCTTGCCTGGGAGCGCGCCCATGATCATTACCTCGCATCGTTCCAGAAGTTCAGCGACATCCAGGAAAAGCGCCCGCGCCCGCTGGCGGAACTGGAGGCGGCATGTTGCGGACACTGACGCCACGCAAACGCCGCGTCCTGATGACCGTCGATGCCATGGGCGGAGTATGGCGCTATGCGCTTGATCTCGGCCGGGAATTGGTCAATGGCGGCGACAGCGTTGTGTTCGCCGGTCTGGGGCCGCAACCATCTGGGCAACAGGCCAATGAGGCAAGGACTTTCGCGACGCTCATCTGGCTGAATACGCCTCTGGATTGGATGACCCGAAGCGCCGGCGACCTCGACGGTCTGCCGCTGGAATTGCGTGCGCCGATACGCGACTACGCGATCGACCTTGTCCATCTCAACGGACCGACGCAGGCCGTGGGGTTGGATGCGCCTTGCCCAGTCATAGCGGTCTCGCATTCATGCGTGACGACTTGGTTCCATTGCGTCAAGGGACAGGCATTGGATAACGCATGGAGCTGGCAGAAGGAGCGCAACAGGCGTGGCTTCGACAGGGCCGACGCAGTCATCGCCCCGAGCCGCAGCCATGCCGAGATGCTCGAGACCTGCTATGGCCCGATCGCACGCCTTCACGTCGTGGGAAATGCCGCACGCCCAGTCCCGCCAGCGGAAACCCGCCAGCCGCTCGTTTTCGCCGCCGCCCGCTGGTGGGACGAGGGAAAGAATGTGGCGGTGGTCGACCAGGCCGCCTCGTTGACGCAATGGCCTCTCTTTACAGCCGGTTCGCTTCACGGCCCGAACGGCGAGCGCGCCACCGTCGACCACGCCGTTCCTCTCGGGGCGCTGCCCTATGACGAGGTGCGCTCCTTGATGGCCCGGGCCGGCATTTTTGTATCGCCATCGCTGTACGAACCGTTCGGTCTGGCGGCGCTGGAGGCGGCTATGTCGGCAACCCCCCTGGTGCTCTCAGACATCCCGACCTATCGCGAACTATGGGACGGTGCCGCGATGTTCTTCGACGCGCGTGACCCGCATGATCTCGCTGCCTGCATCAATCGCCTTTCCAGCGATGCCGGGCACAGGTTAGAGCTCGGCCACGCCGCCTTCCGCCGAAGCCGCGGGTTCACTCTGGCGAGACAGGCAGCGGCCATGCGTGACGTCTACGAAAAGGCGGCGCTGGCCGTTGCGGAGCGCTGATCATGCGCTTTTTATTCTACGCCCACTCGCTCGTCTCCGACTGGAACCATGGCAACGCCCATTTCCTTCGAGGCGTCATGCGCGAACTGGTGGCGCGCCGGCATCAGGCCATCGCTCTGGAGCCGGCTGACGGCTGGAGCCGATCGAACTTGCTGGCCGAGAAGGGATCCTTCGCGATCGAACGTTTTCGCAAGGATTTCCCCGAACTGATGCCGGTGACCTATGATGCCGGGTTCGACCATGAAGCATGGATCGCCGAGGCCGACGTGGTGATCGTCCACGAATGGACCGACCCGGAGCTTGTCGCTCGCATCGGCCGTGCCCGGGCCGATGGCGGCAAATTCACCTTGCTGTTTCACGACACACATCACCGCGCCGTGTCCGCCACCGAGGCCATGTCGGCGCTGCGCCTGGAACATTATGATGGCGTTCTCGCGTTTGGCGAAGCGCTGCGCGAGAGCTATCTGCGCGCCGGCTGGGGCAAGCGTGTCTTCACCTGGCATGAAGCGGCGGACGATCGGCTGTTCAAACCGCACCCGGAAATGCACGCGACGTCCGACCTGGTCTGGATCGGAAACTGGGGCGACGACGAGCGGACGGCCGAACTCAAGGAGTTCCTGATCGGACCGGTCCGCGATCTGGGTCTTCAGGCCACTGTTCACGGTGTCCGCTATCCCGAACGGGCACTTGCCGATCTGGCTGCCGCCGGTCTGCGCTACGAAGGGTGGATCGCCAATGCCGACGTGCCGAAGGCGTTCGCCGCGCATCGTGTGACGGTGCACGTCCCGCGGCGTCCTTATCGTGAAGGCTTGCCCGGAATTCCGACAATCCGCATGTTCGAGGCACTTGCCTGCGGCATCCCGCTGATTTCAGCGCCATGGTCCGATGTCGAGCAGCTTTTCAGACCCGGCGTCGACTTCCTGTTTGCCGAGGATGGATCGCAAATGCGGCAACACCTCCAGGCGGTGTTGGCCGATCCCGATTTTGCGGCTTCCCTAATGACCTCGGGCCTTGAGACCATCCGCTCGCGGCATACCTGCCATCACCGCGTCGACGAGTTGTTCGACGTGCTTTGGCAATGCACGACCCTGCACACCGCCGAGCTGACCGCCGCAAAGGAAGCCGTTGCATGAAGATCGCATTCTATGGATCGAGCCTTTTGTCCTCCTATTGGAACGGCGCCGCAACCTATTACCGAGGATTGCTGAAGGCGCTTTCGCAACTGGGCTACGAAATCACTTTCTACGAGCCTGACGTCTATGACCGGCAGAAGAACCGCGACATCGAGGCGCCGAACTGGTGCTCTGTCGTCGTCTACGAGGCAACCCATCAAGCCCTGATGCAGGTTGCGGCGCGTGCCGCCGAGGCCGATATCGTTGTCAAGGCGAGTGGCGTCGGCTTCGAGGATGAGGCGCTGCTGCGCGCCGTGCTCGGCTACGCCCGCAGCGATGCGCTCATCGTGTTCTGGGACGTCGACGCGCCGGCGACGCTCGCCCAGCTGCGCGACGAGCCGGACCATCCGCTGCATCGTGCGCTGCAAGAAATCGATCTTGTGCTGACCTATGGCGGCGGCGATCCCGTGGTCTGGGCCTATCGCGCCCTGGGCGCGAACGAGTGCGTGCCAATCTACAATGCACTCGATCCCGAAACGCACCACCCGGTCGCCAGCAATGCGCGTTTTGCCTGCGACCTGGCGTTCCTCGGAAACAGGCTGCCGGATCGTGAAGCGCGTGTGGGATCGTTCTTCCTCGATCCTGCGAGCCGGCTGCCGGAACAACGTTTTCTGCTCGGCGGATCTGGGTGGGGGGACAAGCCGCTCCCCGCCAATGTCGACTGGCTCGGCCATGTCGGCACCTGTGATCACAACGCCTTCAATGTCACGCCAAAGGCGGTGCTGAACATCAGCCGCGACAGCATGGCCGCGAACGGTTTTTCACCCGCCACGCGTGTCTTCGAGGCGGCCGGCGCCGGCGCCTGCCTGATCACCGATGCCTGGCTCGGCGTCGAGCTGTTCCTGAAACCCGACGAGGAGATCCTTGTGGCGCGCGACGGCGGCGATGTCGCCGAAATCATGCAGGCGCTGACGCCTGTCCGGGCAAAGGCGATCGGCCAGGCCGCACTTCGACGCGTTCTCGCCGATCATACCTACGCGTTGCGGGCGGCCGTGGCTGATGCGGTCTTCAAACGGCATTTGACGCACGGGACCGTGGAGGCGGCCGAATGACCAAGCAGCTGGACATTCTCTTTCTCGGCCTGTCGCTTTCCTCGTCTTGGGGAAACGGTCATGCCACCACCTTTCGAGGTCTGCTGAAAGGCCTCCACCAACTCGGCCATCGCGTGACTTTTCTGGAGCGCGATGTGCCGTGGTACGCCAATCACCGCGATTTGCGCGATCCGGATTTCTGCGCCTTGCGCTACTATGAAACTGTGCAGGCACTGCAACGCGACTACGGCCGGTGTCTGCAACAGGCCGATGTCGTGGTGATCGGCTCTTTCGTGCCGGAAGGCCGCGCGGTGATCGACACCGTCGCTTCACTTTGCAAAGGACAACTCTGCTTTTACGACATCGACACACCGGTGACCCTGGCGAAGCTGTCGGCGGACGATTGCGACTATCTGAGCTGGCGCCAGATCCCCTACTTCGACATCTATTTCTCTTTTGCCGGTGGCCCGATGCTGACCGATCTGACACAGACCTTCGGCGCACGCCGAGCCGAGCCGCTCTACTGTTCGGTCGATCCGGAACGACATCACCACACCGCCGATCCAATCGGCTGGGACCTCGGCTATCTCGGCACCTACAGCGCCGACCGGCAAGCCACGCTCAATGCACTTCTGCTCGAGCCGGCACGGCGCATGCCGGATCGGCGTTTTGTCGTGGCTGGCTCGCAATATCCGTCCGACATCGACTGGCCCGACAATGTCGAGCGCATTGAACACTTGCCGCCGGCCGATCATGCCGCATTCTACAGCCGTCAGCGCTACACGCTGAACGTCACACGCAGTTCCATGATTGCGGCGGGATGGTCGCCCAGCGTGCGCCTTTTCGAAGCCGCTGCTTGCGGCACGCCGATCATCAGCGACCGCTGGCCAGGCCTCGACAGCTTCTTTCCCTCATCGACGATCCACACGGCCAAGAAGGCGGACAAGGTCGTCGCGATCCTATCGCGGGAATCGGCTCGGACACGTCTGGCCATGGCCGAACGGGCACGCGAACTCGTCCTTGCTTCCCATACCGGTGTGGCCCGGGCTTGCGAATTTATCACGGCGCTTACGCAAAAGGGGGCGGTGGTCCTCGATCTCGATATCGGAAGTGCAGCATGACTGGCAGACAGGAGAAAATCGCGATGCGACAATCAAAAAAGGCGCAAAGGGCAAAGACGGTGCTCGTCGCCGGTGGCGCGGGCTTCCTCGGTTCGCATCTTTGCGAAGCATTGTTACGCGATGGCTGGCGTGTGATCTGCGCCGACAATTTTCTTACCGGTCGCATGGAGAACATCAACGCGATCATGGACCAGCCGAGTTTCCGGTTGATCGAGCAGGATATCTGCCGTCCACTGGACCTTGGCGAGCCGGTGGATCGCATCTTCAACCTGGCATGCGCCGCCTCGCCGCCGCGTTACCAGGCCGATCCGATCCACACCACGCGAACCTGCGTCATCGGAACGTTGAACCTGCTCGAACTCGCCGCGCGCAACGACGCGGGATTGCTGCAGGCCTCTACGAGTGAAGTGTATGGCGATCCGGAGCAACATCCGCAGAGGGAAGACTATGTCGGCCATGTGAACTGCACCGGCCCACGCGCCTGCTACGACGAGGGCAAGCGCACGGCCGAGACACTCTGCTTCGATTATCTGCGAGCCGGGAAGGCCGACGTTCGTGTCGCGCGTATCTTCAACACCTACGGGCCGAGGATGGATCCGGCGGACGGCCGCATCGTTTCGAACCTGATCATGCAGGCGCTCGAGAAGCGCCCGCTGACGATTTTCGGCGACGGCATGCAGACGCGATCTTTCTGCTACGTCTCCGATCTAATCGACGGGTTGATGAGTCTCATGGATATCAACCCCAATCCGGGCAAGCCGGTCAATTTGGGCAACCCCGGCGAATTCACCATTGTGCGGCTGGCGGCATTGGTGAAGGCTATGACCGGCACCAAATCGGATATGACGTTCCTGCCGCTGCCGCAGGATGATCCTCGACGCCGGCAGCCCGATATCTCGCGCGCAAAAGCGCTGCTCGGCTGGACGCCAAGAGTGTCGCTCAACGAGGGGCTCGCGCGGACGATCAGCTATTTCGCCATGCTTGAAGGCCGCTCGATCGGCGATCAAATGGCAGGACGTTCGGCAAGGACGAGACCCACGTCAGGCGGGCTGCAGAACCTCCCTGCCTGATGCCGGGACCCCAGTCACATCTTCGCATCGATTCGCGTGGAACATCCGCGCAATCTTTTGGTTTGACGAGAGGACCACATAATGGAGGACCTCCTCATGCACCCCAAGCAATCTCGGACCGATATCGACAAGATGGCGGAACGAGAGACGGCTGCGTATCTGCGGCGAGCCTCGATAACCTATCTGGAGTGCTGTGTCAGCCTGATGATGACGCATCTGCAGCGGGAGGAGGTGGCCAGTATTCTTGAGCAGGAAGCAGACATGCTGCGAAGCCTGGATTGACGGCGACTATACCTTCATGGCCTGGCCCAGGAACTGTGTCAGTCCTGCCTCATATCGGTTTGCCGTCTCTTCCAGCCTTGCTCTTTCCCGGCCATTTTCGGATTGAGCGGCCATGCTCCACAACCCGAGCTGAAACGCCAAATAGCAAGGTTTGAAATAATCGATGAGTCCGGCGTCAACGCTGCTACCCATGCCGCCGATCAACGTCGCCGCCTCGGCTTTGGACAGCCCATATTCTACGCAGGCGCCGGCAAGGTCCCATTCTATCGGCTGGCAGCCGATCAGATCGTGTCCTCGGCAATGGTCGACAGCATCCGTCTTGATCAGCGTGCCATCGGAACCGACCAGAAACTCCCAGGGATGCAGCCTGCCGTCGATCTCGACCCGTTCCGATACCTGTGTGGGCGTCTGCTTCGAGAACCAGGTTCGCAGTCTCGCCGCCTGGCTTTCGCCCAAGGCTTCGGAAGCATTGTGAACGGCCATCTCCGCCAGCGCGAGCAATGATGCACCGGGTTCGCTGGTTCGCAGACTGGTCGCGCGCCAGGCCAGATAGCGTGTGACCGCCGCGACAAGTCTCTGCCTGGACAGCGGTAGCTGATCCATCGTGGTGCCATCGGTCCACCGTTCGACCAGAAAACCGTGGCAGAACCCCATGACTTGCGATCCGAATCCGGCGTGATGCAACATCTTGGCGGCTTCCATCTTGCGCAGCCCAGTTTTGCCGAGGCCGACAAATTTGACGAGCCAGCGATCTTGATCTGCGGAGGCCAGGAACTTTCGCCGTTCAGTGCCGCGTGCGCTCGGTGGCCAGCGCCTTTCGTCGGCGTAGTGAAGGGGGCGCCACGCTCCGCCGGATATTTCGGTCAAGCGCAATTTCGGACTGCCAACCACCTCGGCTACCCAATCGCGCAGCGTTTGCGAGCTTTCGGGAAAGGTGCGTTCGAACGTCATCGCCACTTGCTTGCGGCAGCGTCCCCATGTCTCCCGAACATCCGGCGACGCTTCGGCCCCCGGATCGCCCGAATGGCTGGGGAACAGGTGAATGCGCTCCGTATCTATGCCCTGTTTTCTCAGCCACGCGACGACAGCGTGGATCGAACTTCCCGACAGGCCGGGACCTTCATCGACGACAGCGAAGCGAGCCCTGGGCTCACTCCTCCAGGCAGCAACCAGCCGCGGATCGGCATTGACCCGCCGATCGAAAGGATGGCCGATCGGGCGCACGCTAATGGGCGCCGGCGCACCGATCGCGGCCGCCACCATGGCCGCCAGCCCCAGGCCGATGCTGCGGATGCCGATCACGCATGTGTTCGCATCGAGACCCGACTCCCGCCCCGCGCCGAGATAACTCTCTGGATAAAGCGCATAATGTGCGTAGCCTTCGGCCGAGCCGGTCAAAATTTCTGCCTTGCAATCGAGCCCGGCCAGCAATTGGAGAAGTCGCGAATCGATGCCGGCGCCCACGACGAACCCACTTCGCCACGATCTCGCCACCTCTGCCGCAAGTCCGACCAGCAACTCGGCGCCTAGCCGTTGTGAAGGCGAATTGGTGTCGACGCCCAGGACCTTGAAATCGGCATCGGCGAGCCCCTGTACCAGCTCCGACGCACTGATGAATAACCCGACCAATGCAGCATGGCGCCGGATGCCGCAAGGGATCCGATCGAGGCTTTGGGCCAGTTCGATCGCTGTCTCTTGAAGTTGTGCTGCGTTCTGGGTCCGCTTGTTGTCGCCGTAGACGATCATCGACCGATTTCCGATTTTTGTCGTGCGGGCAACGCGGCGGGTGCAGCTTCGATCCATGCCGCCTCGCGCAATTTTTCGATAGACCAAGGAACATTCTGGCGCGGTGGCGGTTCGGCGCAAGGAACTTACCTTTGAACAGCATAAGGCGGCAGTTTCGTGGGATCGAAAAAGGTTCGTGTTGGTATCGTCGGGCTTGGCAATTGCGCATCCTCCCTGGTGCAGGGACTCTCCTACTATCGTGATGCAAAAAGCAACGAACCGATCCCGGGGCTGATGCATGCCGATCTCGGTGGCTATCACGTCGACGACATCGAGATTGTCTGCGCGTTCGATGTCGCCAAAAACAAGGTTGGCCGCGACGTCGCCGATGCGATCTACGCCACCCCGAACAACACGTTCCGCTTTGCCGACGCGCCGACTACCGGTGTTCGCGTCGAACGCGGACCGACGCTTGACGGGATCGGCAAATACCTGCGCGACGCAATCGAGGAAGCGCCTGAACCGGTTGCCAATGTCAGCGATATCCTGCGCGACAGCGGAGCCGACGTAGTGGTCTCCTACCTTCCGGTGGGTTCGGAGGAGGCGACGCGCTTCTATGCTGAATGTGCTCTGGAGGCCGGCTGCGCCCTTGTCAATTGCATACCGGTTTTCATCGCCTCACGTCCGGAATGGCGCCGGCGTTTCGAACAACGCGGGCTGCCGCTGGTCGGCGACGACATCAAGAGCCAGGTCGGCGCGACCATTGTGCACCGGCTGCTGGCCAATCTCTTTCGCGAGCGCGGCGTGCGCGTCGATCGAACCTATCAGCTGAATTTCGGCGGCAACACCGATTTTCTCAACATGCTGGAACGCGAGCGGCTGGAATCGAAGAAGATCTCTAAGACGCAATCGGTAACCAGCCA
The DNA here is from genome assembly GCF_007003935.1 of Mesorhizobium sp. WSM4310. Lineage (NCBI taxonomy): Bacteria > Pseudomonadati > Pseudomonadota > Alphaproteobacteria > Hyphomicrobiales > Phyllobacteriaceae > Mesorhizobium > Mesorhizobium sp. WSM4310. The sequence continues at coordinate 49,603 of NZ_VFTA01000028.1, read as the reverse complement.
GCTCGATGTTGCCCTGGAGCCGGGCAACATTCACGTCGGACCAAGCGATCATGTGCCTTGGCTTACTGACCGAAAATGGGCCTACATCCGCGTTGAAGGCACGACCTTCGGCGGCGTGCCGCTGAATGCCGAGCTGAAGCTGGAGGTGTGGGATTCGCCCAATTCCGCCGGCGTGGTGATCGACGCAGTGCGCTGCGCCAAGCTGGCCCTCGACCGCGGCATCGCCGGCGCGCTGACAGGCCCTTGTAGCTATTTCATGAAGTCGCCTCCCGAACAGTTCACCGACGCCGAAGCACGCCAGCGCACGCTCGCTTTCATCGCCGGCAAGGACGATCCTCTGCTGGATGCCGCGGAATGACGACGACGTTCTTTTTAATCCGCCATGCGGCGCACGACAATGTCGGCTCATATCTTGCCGGGCGCATGGCCGGTGTATACCTCGGCGAGTCCGGCAAGGCTCAAGCAGAGCACCTTGGCGGGCGCATGGCCCGAGAGACGATCGCGGCCATCCTATGCAGCCCGCGCGAACGCACCCAGGAGACGGCGCTGCCAATCGCACTCGCTTGCGGTGTCGGCGAAATCGCGATCTGCGCCGAACTCGACGAGATCGATTTCGGCGACTGGTCGGGCAAGACCTTCGATCAATTGAGCAGCGACGCCGGTTGGCGCGCGTGGAACGACCAGCGGCAGGAGGCCAGGACGCCCAGCGGCGAGACCATGCTGGATGTCCAGCACCGCATCGTCTCTCTAATGAACGGCGTCCGCCAGCTGCATCAGAACGAATGCGTCGCCCTGGTTAGCCACGCCGACGTGATCAAGGCGGCCGTTTGCAAGGTGCTTAACTTGCCGGTCGGCGACTGCTTTCGCTTCGACATCGATCCCGCCTCGATCACGACGATTGTGTCGGGCGACTGGGGCTCAAAGCTCGTGCGATTAAATGAAGCTGCCTGACGAGGAAGTTCCCGATGCGGATGGTCATTTTCGGTCTCACCGTTACATCTTCATGGGGGAACGGCCATGCGACGCTCTGGCGCGGACTGATCCGCGCGCTCGCCCGTCTGGGCTGGTCTATCACCTTTTTCGAATGCGACACTCCCTATTATGCCGGGACCCGCGATCTGGATCAGCTCGATGGAGGCAACGTCGTTATCTATCCGGACTGGGAGGATATCCGCCGCGTCGCGGAGCGTGCGATGAAGCAAGCGGACGTCGTCGTCGTCACGTCCTACTGTCCCGACGCCGTTGAGGCTTCGCGCCTGGCCCAGCATACAAGTCGTGGACTGCGTGTCTTTTACGATCTCGATACTCCGGTGACGCTTGCCCGCCTCGAGCACGGCGAGCGTCCGCCCTATTTCGGACCAGAGGGACTTGCTGACTATGACCTTGTACTGAGCTACACCGGCGGCCCGGCGACCGAGGCGCTGAAGACTGTGCTCGGCGCGCGCCGCGTGATGCCGCTCTACGGCCATGTTGATCCGGACCGGCACCGGCCGGCAGAGAAGCGGGCGGAATTCGTCGGTGGTCTGTCCTATCTCGGGACCTACGCGACGGATCGCCAGGCCGGCGTCGATAAGCTGCTGGTCCGCCCGGCCATGCGCCTGCCTGATCAACGCTTCATCATTGCCGGCGCGCAATATCCGCAGGAATTCCCGTGGAGCGACAACATCTTCTTTGTCAGGCATTTGCCGCCAGCCGATCATCCGGCCTTCTTCTCGTCGTCGCGGCTGACGCTGAACGTCACCCGGGAAGCTATGGCGCAAAAGGGCTGGTGCCCGTCGGGGCGCCTCTTCGAAGCGGCCGCGTGTGGGGCTGCCATCGTCACCGACGTATGGCCAGGCCTTTCGGACTTCTTCGAACCCGGCCGCGAAGTCCTGCTAGCCCATGAGACGGATGACGTAGTCGCCGCGCTGGAATTGCCGGAGCACGAACTTGACGGCATCCGAAGACGCGCCCGCGAGCGGGTCTTGAGCGAGCACACTTCCGCTAAGCGTGCAGCGGAACTGGACAAAATCCTGGCCGACGCCTTGCAAAATCCCGTCAGCAAACCGATGGAGGAAGCAGTCTGATGTTGGGCATTGTGCCCGCCGCCGGGCGCGGTAGCCGCATCCAACCGCTCGGCTTCTCGAAGGAGCTGCTGCCGGTTGGCAGCCGGATCGACGGTCAGACCGAACGTCCTTGCGCCGTAAGCGAGTATCTGGTGAGGCGCATGGTCCAGGCCGGCGTCGACAAGATTTGCTTCATCATCGGATCGGGCAAATCCGACATTCTCGAATACTACGCCGCCGGTTATGGCGAGGCAGCGGCTCTCTTTGTGGTGCAGCCCAACCCCGTCGGTCTCTGCGATGCGATTTTCCGAGCAGCGCCCCTCGTCGCGGCCGACGAGGTCGTCCTCGTCGGCCTTCCGGATACGATCTGGTTTCCCGAGGACGGGTTCTGTCATTTGCCTGACGATCAGCTTTCATTTTTGCTATTCCCGGTGGGTCGCCCGGAGTTCTTCGACGCCGTCGTCACCGAAGATGACGAGCGCGTTATCGAAATCCAGGTCAAGCGACAGGACGCGTCCACGAATTGGGTTTGGGGGGCGTTCAAAATGCCTGGCCAGATCCTGCATCGGCTTGCCACACTCTGGCGCGAGCGCGACGGTCGTGACGAATATATTGGCACGTTGATCAACGCCTATCTCGCGACCGGGGGGGTGGCCTACGGGATCAAGGCAGGGTCCGCTTATGTCGATGTCGGCACTTTCAACGGCTATCGCACAGCCCTGCGGTTGCTTGAAGACGGCGTTCCGTCCGCTCGTCACCAGCCCACTACGATCATGTCCGGGGCGCATTCGCATGTACCTGTCGTTCCGGGGGAAGGAGCGTGACCATGTTGCATTCCCATGCCGAAATCCGCCGCCGCATCGACGCGCTCGGCCCTTGGTTCCACAACATGGAACTGGCCGGCGTCGAAACCGCGCCTAACCACTTTCTCGGCAACTACCCGCTGATCAAATGGCGCAAATTCGCCGATGCCATACCCGCGGATCTGGCCGGCAAAACTGTGCTGGATATTGGCTGCAATGCGGGTTTCTATTCGATCGAGATGAAACGGCGAGGCGCTACACGCGTCCTCGGCATAGATTTCGACGAGGCGTATCTGGCACAGGCCCGCTTTGCCGCCGAGATCGCGGACTGCGAGATCGAATTCCGGAAACTTTCGGTCTACGACGTCGGCGCCCTGCGCGAGACATTCGATGTCGTGCTGTTCATGGGGGTGCTTTACCATCTGCGCCACCCCCTGCTCGCGCTCGACCTGATCCGTGAGCACGTCGCCGGTGACTTGATGATCTTCCAGTCCATGCAACGCGGCAGCAAGGATCTGCCCGAGTTGGAAGAGAACTATCATTTCTGGACGCATGATTTGTTTGAGCGGTCGGAATTTCCCAAGCTGCATTTCATCGAACACCGCTATGCCGACGATCCGACCAATTGGTGGATACCGAACCGGGCCTGTACCGAGGCGATGCTGCGCAGTGCCGGTTTCGAGATCGTGCTGCATCCCGAGCAGGAGGTCTATTTCTGCCGCGCTGCCGGCGATCCGGCCGGCGGTGGCGCGATATATCCGTCGAAAGGAAAGCTCCATGATTGAAGCCGCGATGATCTGGAACGAGCCCAACAACAAATCGCATTGGGACCCTGAGCTCGACCCCGATTGGAGCCGCTTTGCCAGGATGGCAATCCTATCGGCGGACGCGATCGCGTCCGAGAACCCAGCTCTGACAAAAGTGCTTGGCGGCATCTCGCCGATAGATCCCGGCTTTATCACGCGCATGAAGGAATTCGGGGTGTTGGACCATGTCGACGCCGTCGCGGTTCACGGCTTCCCCCTCGACTGGAACCTGTGGCAAATTCAGGAATGGCCGCACAAGATCGGTGAGATCGCGGCCGTCACCGATCTCCCCATCTGGGTCAGCGAGGTCGGCGTGTCGACCTTCGGGGCCGAGGAAATACAGGCCTGGGGCCTCAAGCGAACCGCCGAATTGCTGCTCGGCAACGCACCCCGCATCCAGTGGTACAGCCTCTACGACCTTCCGCGTGAATGGGAAGCCACGACACGGCATCGCGAAGCGGAGGGATCCTCCTATTATCGTCACTTCCACATGGGGCTGCTGCGCCAGGACGGCACGCCGAAGCCGGCGCTTGAGGAATTCCCGCGCTACACACCCGAAATGGGACTGGTGCAGTGGTTTCATTTCGAGGACCCGCGACTGGACAACTCTATTGCCTGGATGAAGAGGCTCGGCGTTACCAACATGCGCACAGGGCTTTCCTGGGCCGACAGCTTCAGGCCGAATGCGTTGGACTGGTTCGATCGACAGATGGAGGCACTCGCCGATTTCGACGTAACGGTCACCTTCTGCTTCACGCCCGAACATCGGGGGATGATGCCTCACCACACCAGCCCTCCCCTGGTGCCCGAGGAATTCGCCGAGTTCTGTGCAACGATGATCCGCCGATACGCGCCCGGACTGACGTCCGCCTCGCGCCCGACGCAGCGGGCCTCGCGTGAGGCCCTCATGCGACCCGGTCCGTCATTAGATGAACCGACCGGAGTAGAAGCTCACGGTTCCGCCACCAATTCACTGGCTCTGGCACCGTGGCTCAGCCGGCCATGACGCTCACCGTCCTCAATGTCGCCTATCCTCTCGCGCCTGTCGGACCGGATGCGGTTGGGGGTGCCGAACAGGTCCTGTCGCTGCTTGACCGAGCGCTGGTTCGCGCGGGCAATCGATCAATCGTCGTCGGCTGCCGGGGCTCCAGCGCGAGCGGCACGCTTGTGGAAATACCGGCTGAAAGCGGCGTGCTCGACGAAACGGCCAAGAGCCGCGCGCAGCAGGCTCATCGCGCTGCGATCGCCGCCGCCCGCGCCAATTGGCCGATTGATGTGGTTCATCTGCATGGTATCGACTTCGACGCTTATCTGCCAGACGACGGCCCGACCTTGGTGACCCTTCACCTGCCGCTGGACTGGTATCCGGCCGAGGCATTGCGCCCGAAGCGCGACGACGTGTGGCTTCATGCAGTCTCGACCGCCCAGCAGAAAACCGCGCCACCTGGCGCCAGGCTAGCGGCGCCAATTCCGAACGGCGTCGACATCGAGGCGCTCGGCCTGCCGCAAGCGAAACGCGACTTCGCCCTGGTTCTCAGCCGTATCTGTCCGGAAAAGGGCATCCACCTAGCGCTGGATGCCGCCAAGCAAGCAGGTGTGCCGCTGGTTGTCGGCGGTAAGGTTTATTCCTATGAACTGCACACGCGCTACTTTCGCGATGAGGTCCAACCCCGCCTCGACGGCCGCCGACGCTTCCTTGGTCCGCTCGGTTTCACCGCCAAGCGGCGCTTTCTCAACGCGGCGCGCTGTCTGGTCATCCCGAGCCTTGCCGCCGAGACCAGTTCGCTTGTCGCCATGGAGGCGCTGGCCTGCGGCACACCGGTGGTCGCCTTTCCGAATGGTGCGCTGCCCGATGTCATCGAGCATGGCAAGACTGGCTTTCTCGTCAACACGATCGAGGAGATGGCGCAAGCCATCATTGCGGCGTCCAGCCTGGACGCCGAGGCATGCCGGGCCGAGGCACGGCGGCGGTTTTCGCTGGAGCGAATGATCTCGTCTTACATGGACGCCTATCATGCGCTGGCGCGACTTGGCACAGATGCCAGGCGCCTCGCCATCGCACCGTGAGCGAAGCTTTGTTGCGCAGCGAGATCATCGATGACCCGGCGCAATTCGAAACGCTTGCGCCACACTGGTGGAAACTGTGGGAGCAGAGTTCTTCGGCGACCCCGTTTCAGTCTCCCGCCTGGCTGGTGCCATGGTGGCGCACATTCGCGCCCGGAGGTCTAGCGATGGTCGCGGTTTGGCGCGGAGGCGATCTGATGGCGCTGGCGCCGCTCTATCTCGAGCACGGGATCGACGGCTCGAAATTGCTTCCGGTCGGCATTTCGCTCAGCGACTACCTGGATATCCTTTGTGTTCCCGGCACCGAGGCTCCGGTCCTCGCTGCTGTTGTCGACAAGATCCTCTCGGTTGAATGGTCTCAATGGATCTTGTCAGATTTGCCGGAGGGGGGTGTCGGTTTTGCGATCACGCATCCTGACCTGAAAGCCGGACGGCCAGTCGCTCATAGCGCTTGCCCCGTGCTCGCCCTTGCCGGCGACGAAACTCTTACGGGCTCTGTGCCCTACCGACGCAGGCGCCAGTTGCGGCGGGCGCGCCGGGCCGCGTCCAGACGCGGCCGGACCGCGTTGTCCTCCGCACGCGGCGATCCCCAGGCTTGCCTCGATCATCTAATACGCCTGCACGACGCGCGCTGGACCGGGCGCGGAGGTGGCGTGTTGGCCAAAGTCGCCGTAGAAGAATTCCACAGGCGCTCGCTTCCCTTGCTCGACGCTCGCGGCTTGGTCCGATGCTGGCTGTTCGCGATCGACGGCAGGACCGTCGGCGCCTATTACGGCTTCCATGATCGCGGTCGTGCCTATGCCTATCTCGGGGGCTTCGACCCTGCCTATTCCGAGGAGAGTCCAGGCGCGATTTTAATCGGCCACGCGATCGCGGAATCGATCCGCGAAGGTGCCCGCGAGTTCGATTTCCTGCGTGGTCAGGAGGCCTACAAATATGGCTGGGGCGCCGTCGACAGGTGGACCATGCGCAGGATCTGGACGCGGAGTTGATAGGGTGAGGGCAACCGGGTCAAAATCCGCCCACCGCCGCAGATCGATTAAAGCGGTCGTAGAAGACTGCATGGCGGACGCTGTTTGCGCCGAAGCCGTCGTAGCCAGGCTGGCGCTTCATCTGCAGGTGGACGTCGCGGTGGCGGAATTGGCGGAGATCGTGCGGGAGGTCGTTCCCTCCGATTCGCGAGACGCGGAAAGGCTGCAGGACGTGGCCGGGCTGCTTCGCCGCGAACCCGGCGCGTTTGCCAAGTTGCGGGCGACGGGCGAGGCCGTTCGGCACGTACGCGATCACCATGAGACCGGTGCCGCTGTCGTCACGCGGCTGGCCACGAGCTTCGATGCGGCCGCGGCTATTTCGGAAGCAGCGAGTGTCCAGCTCGCATCGCTCGGCGATGACGGAAGGCTGTTGGCCATGACCGAGGACGTCGCTGCATGGCTCAAGGAGCAGGACTTCACTGGAACCGACCGGGATATTCTGGACATTGGTTGCGGCATCGGCCGTTTCGAGCGCGCGCTTTCCAAATCATTCAATCGGATAGTCGGCATCGATATATCCTCACGGATGATTTCCATCGCCTCCGAACGATGCGCCGCGCTGGGCAATGTCGAGTTGCGGCAAACCTCCGGTCTCGATCTGACCGAATTCGACGATGGTAGTTTCGATTGCGTGCTGGCGGTCGACAGCTTTCCCTATCTGGTTCTGGCCGGCATGGCCGAGCGGCACTTCGATGAGATCGCACGCGTCCTGAAACGGTCGGGCTGGCTGGCCCTTCTGAACTATTCCTATCGCGGATCTCTTTTTTTGGACCGCGCCGACATCGGCCGTCTGGCGGAAACTCACCAATTGCGGGTTGTCATCAACGGCGAGAAGCCATTCCGGTCATGGGATGGAGACGCATTCCTGCTCGCTCGCCGCGGTGGAACATTACCGCGCGCCGCCAGTTCCGACGTCGAACCAAGAGGCTGAAGACCGTCACCGACCCGAAGAGGAAACTATGGCATCCGGCAAGCGCAAGGGAACCGGGCTGACGCGATGACCGTACCAAAGACAAGGTCGGAGAAAACGTGATTCGCCAATCGCGACAAAAAACAGCAAAGCAAAGTGCGCGGACCTGATGGCAATCGCCTCAAGTCCGACCAATATGAGGACCATGCCGCGAACTAATTGCCTGAGGATTGAACGCTGTCACATCGCATTTTTGGCCCCCAGCGATATCAGGCCAAGGGAATAAACCTGTGCAAGGGCCACTGGCAATCATGCCGGCGGCAGACATCCCCTTGTAATCTCGGGCATTTGTCGCCACACTGACTTCAAGGAACCGCTCTTATCAAGAGAATTCGGATGTCTCGTTCGAGGGATGATATGATCGACTCCCAGTTTGGTCTGGCCATGGATCGAGAGATCGCTTCTCTCCTCGATGCCATAGAGCGGGAAAGCATTCCAGACCGGCTGACCAGGCTGGCAATGGAGCTGCAAAACGCGCTGATCGAGAAGCGTCGACGTGACCTGAAGAACTGACTATCTGCGGCTGTCCATACCGAGTTGCCCATCGGATAGATGATTTCGTCTTTCCATCAATGTCTGCAGCGAACTCTCCCCAAGCAACTCGAGAATATTGGCGCGCGCGCGGTTCAGCCGACTTTTGACCGTCCCTACCGCGCAGCCGCATATCTCGGCCGCTTCCTCATAGCTTACTCCCAGAACGCCAATCAGCATCAGAACCTCGCGTTGGTGCTCCGGTAGCTTTTGGATGGCGCAATGCACTTCCCTGCTCTGAACGCTCCATTCCTGGGTGGCTTCCAAAAACGGCCTGGATGACGCGCAGTCGAGCAGGCCTGGCGCTTCCCGGGCGGCAATCTTGATCCGCGTATAATACGTATTGCGCATGATGGTGAAGAGCCACGACTTCATGCGTGTGCCAGGTTCGAACTTGTCGATATTGGCGAGACCCTTGGTCAGCGTCTCCTGTACCAGATCGTCGGCATCGTCGGGCACGCGACAGAAGGTACGTGCGAAAGCCCGCATGGCCGGTATGAGCCCAACTATGGAAACTTCATTGGTTTCCTGATCGGCCGAAATGTAGCCTTCGGATGACAAGGGTCCAGCTCCCCGAAGAAGAGTGTACGAATGCAGCCCCTGCTAAATGCATGGAAGTTTGGTTCGTTCCTCGCATGCGAGACAACTCTGCAGAAATTCGGCGTGGATCGAAACAGCTATCATCCTGTCGGGAGGACGCCTACCTAAGAGGCGAGGTCTCCTCGAATATGGGTGCGCTGCGCACAAAGCCGCCTCCCTGGCGTCGATGTCGACTGGACGATAACGGCCGAGCCTGTATGCGACCACCAATTTTTCCTCGGCGGCGCATAGGCTGAAGCCCCACGCCGCCACCTTAGCGGTGACGCTGAAGCTCCTCCGCCGGCCCTCGGGTCATGTGGCTGCCCGGTTGGCGGTGGAGGTTCCGATGAGAAACCTCTCCTACCGCTCGCATCCAAGTTGAGGCGAGTTATGTCAGGTGAAATGACCATCAACGACGACCCTCGTGGGCGCGGTCGACAGATCGACAATTGGGACTCCCCGCTCGCATTCGCCGGGGTGGGAGGCTTCCTGACCGATTCTGTCGCCCTTGCCGATCTCAACCACAAAAGGCGGATTTGATGGGGACCACGAGCATCAAATTTACGTTGCGTAGACGTCGCAGCTAGCGGCCACGCGGGCGGTCACATGGACTGCCTTTAGCGCGATCAGGTGCCGACACTGACCCTCTCGGCTTGGGCGAGCATCTCCACAAATCGCGTCACCTTGGGCGGCCGGAAGCGGGCGGCCGGATACACAGCATGGATGCCGCCGGAGGGTAGGTTCCACGCGGGTAAAACGGGCACCAGCCGGCCGGCCGCGAGGTGGTCGCCAAGGGCAAAGTCTGGAAGGATGGACATTCCGCCGCCGGCCAGGGTCGCCTCCAGCACGGCCGGGGTGGCGTTGATTGTCAGCCCAAGCTTCATCCGCACTGTGCGCCGATCGTGTTCACCTCGCGTGAAACGCCATACGAGCGGCTCTTTCAGCGCGACATTCGCGATGAAGGGCAACTCGGATAGATCCTCGGGTTCGGCGGGCGATAGGCTCCTCGCCAGATCAGGCACCGCCACGAGAATCTGCTGAAAGGAACCGATCCTGCGTGCCTGAAGACTCGAATCCACCAGCCAGCCCGCGCGGATCGACAGATCGATCTGGTTCGCAATCAGATCGATCCTGATGTCCGAAAGCATCAGTTCGACACGACATGCCGGATAGGTGCGACAAAACCGGGCTGCAAGCGGCGCGATGGTGGTTGTGCCATAATCGTTCGGCGCAGTGACCCGCAGAACTCCCATTGGCTGAGCGTTTGTTTGGGCTAGCTCGTTGAAGGCCGCCTCGGCCTCCCGCAGAATCATGGCGCATCGCGCGTGAAGCTGCCGGCCTGCCTCGGTCGGCTCAACCCGCCGCGTCGTGCGAAGCAGAAGGCTTGTCTTGAGTTCCTGTTCAAGTCGCGCCACCTGCTGGCTCACGACAGTCTTGGTAATGCCGAGACGCTCCGCCGCTCGGGTGAAGGAAGCTGCCTCCACCACCGCGGCGAAGTAGGCCAGCCTATTGAGATTGATCGTTTCCATGGTCGTCGCTCCGCAGGATTGTGTGTCTATAGCTTACATTGAATCCAACTCGTCGGGATTTATCGACCAATCAAGACAATGCATCTTTTGCGCATTGAGTTCAGCCGCCGGCTGATCTGCCCAGCATTCGAAGGGTCCCCGCATGACGACGGCGAAAATGTTTCCGGCTATCGGCCACCTCTATGAGGCCCGCTTTGGCGAACTCGCGTTTCATTTAAAGTTCGATAGCGACGGGGAAACCATGCGGTTTGCCCCTGAGCAAATGGACAACTTCGCCAAGGCGGAGGCAGTGACCTATCGGGCAATCCCCATTCGGCAGGGCGTGTTCATGGTGACCTGGATTGAGGCTGACGGGACGACCGTGACCCACGTCGAGGATTTCGAGAATGGGGTCATCCATACCAACATCACCAAGCCCGATCGCAGCTTCCTCAATTTGTCCGGCACTTGGGCCCGGTTGACGTAGTCCTGGCCTCGAGCGCGCAGACCGATTTCTTTGCCCATCACAAAAGGAGTTTCAAAATGCTCACCAGGAGACAGATCATGAAAACTTCCGCTGCCATCGCCGCGGCCGCTTTTGCTCCCGCCGATCTAGGCCGCGCAAGCGGGACCGGACTCGTCTGGAAGCACTTTCCCGCCGGCTCGAACGGCTTCTTCCGCGCTCCAGTCCTGCTGTCGGGATCATCCGAAGCGTTGCTGATCGACGGCGGCTTCAGCTATCCGGACGGGCGTTTCCTGGCAGACGCAATAAAGGCCAACGGCAAGAAGCTGACGGCAATTTATGTCAGCCAATCGGACCCTGACTATTACTTCAGCCTGAAGCCGATCCGTGAGGCTTTTCCAGATGCGAAGGTCATTGCGGCCTCGGAAACGGTGGCGGCAATTAAAGGCTCGGTCGACAAGAAGCTCGCCGCAGGTACTGGCCGATATCGTCATGCCTGAAGCTTTTGATGGTCCATCGCTGACAGTCGACGGCGAAACGGTTGAGATCGTTGCGGCTGCAGGTCTTGCCAACCGTCGATATCTGTGGGCGCCTTCGATCAACGCGGTTTTCGGCGGCGTACTGATCTTTGCCGGCGTGCATGTGTGGACGGCGGACACCCCGACCAGGGAATTGCGTGCAGCCTGGATCGACAATCTCGACAAGATCGCCGCCAGGAAGCCCGCTGTCGTCGTGCCAGGGCACCTGATGCCGGAGTCTGCTACCGATATCTCGGCCATAGAGCACACAAAGACCTACCTGCAGGCCTTCGAGGAAGAGTTGGCCAAGGCTGCCGACGCCGCCGCGCTGAAGGCCGCCATGGAGGCCCGCTTTCCGAACCTCGGCATGGGCGTCGCTCTCGACATCGGCTCGAAGGTTGCCAAAGGCGAGATGAAGTGGGGCTGAGGTGAGATGCAATCTCGAGCGGCCGGAGAATGTGGGAATTCCGGCCGCTTGCTTTGACCCTCGCCCGCCCGGAAGGCGCCGCTTCTAAAGCGGCTGATTGATGCGTTCTCGCCGTTGCGGCGAATATAGTTAGCATGTTAAGTTCCTGGCCGTTGCATCGGCGCTGCCGTTGCATCGCAAATCCCGCATCAAGACGGGAGACGAAATGAAGATGGAGGAGACTATGCTCGACCACCACGTGAGCATCGCCGACGGCGAGGCTTTCCTGTCCGCTTCGCGGATGCTGTTCGGCCCTATCACGCAGCGCTTCTCGCGCGGCGAGGCGCCCTCCCTGCCGAAGCTGATCTCGGTCGATCTGGGCTCCTGCCGGCTCTCGGAAATCAGGGCGAAGTCCCACCTAGTCGTCAACGACCGCGCTTTTTGGCGCAGCTTCGATCCGGACGCGATCAAGATCCTGATGCAGCTCAAGGGCCGCAGCCGCTTTGAGCAGCAGCAGACGGCGATAGATCTCGGGCCGCGCGCGGCGGTCATCTACGATCCGGTGCGAGCCTATTCGTTGCAGAACCTCTCCGATGTCGATCAGCTCATCCTGCAGGTACCGCGCTCGACCTTTGGCGACGAGACGCTGGCGCGCCTTTCGGTGCCGGTGCCGCTGCCTGGCGAGGGCGACAGCCTGACTCATATCGTGTCCGGTCTGATGCAGATGGCGATTGGCGAGGCACACAAGCTCGACGAAGCCGGCTGCCGCCGCGTCGGCGAAAGCCTGATTCAGCTCGTCAACGGGCTGATACAGGCGAAGCCCATGGCGCCGGCGTTCCGCCGCTCGCCGCTGGAAGCGCTGCGCGAGCGCATCGTCGCCTATATTGACGCCAACCTGGCGCGCAGCAATCTCTCGGCCGAGGACATAGCCCGCCACATGGGCTGCTCCCGCCGCTACCTGCACCGCGCCTTCGAAGGCGAAGGCATGACACTGGAACGTTTCGTCTGGGACAGGCGGCTGGAGCGCAGCAAGGAGGAGCTTTTGTCCCCTGCCCGCGCCTCGGCCTCGATTTCGGAAATCGCCTTCGCCTGTGGGTTCAATTCCAGCGCGCATTTTTCAAGGGCGTTCAAGAGCAAGTATGATGTCGCGCCGAGGGAACTGAGGGAGAGGTTAAGGACGGCGGTGCATTAGGCGCGTGGGTCTGAACGGCGGAGTTCGGGCGCTGCATTCATCGGGAAGCTTATCGCCTACGCCAGCTTTGCCTTGCCCGCAAAGCTGCGCATCAGCCCCTTCGGTAAAAACAGCATCGCCAGGATGATGGTCAGCCCCGAGACCACCGGGTGATAGTCCGGCACCACAATGCGCGCGAGGTCGAAGACGGCGTACATGACCAGCGCGCCGAGGATGGGGCCGAGCAGCGTGCCGGTGCCGCCGACCACCGTCATCATCAGCGGCAGCAGCATCCAGTCGAGATCGAAGACCGAGTCCGGGCCGACATGGAAAATGTAAAAGGTGTAGAGGCTGCCGGCGACGCCGGCGATGAAGGCGCTGCCGGCGAAGGCCGCCACCTTGACCTTCAGCACATCGATGCCGTTGGCCGACGCCGCCATCTCGTCGTCGCGCACCGCGATCAGCGCCAGCCCATAACGTGAGCGCATCAGAGCGCGGATGGCGAGCGCGGTGCCGACCATCAGCCCGAGCGCGACCCAGTAATGCGGACGCAGCGTGTCGAACAGGCCGGCGGGCGCGACGATGCCGAAGGCGCTGCCGGTGAAGTCGCCGCCATTGACGAACAGCACCTTGACGATCTCACCGAAGCCGAGCGTGCCCAGTGCGAAATAGTCGCCGCGCAGCTTGGACAGCAGCGGCACGCCGATGATGGCCGCTGCAAGGGCCGCCACCACGCCGCCCAGCGCCATCGTCACCGGATCGAAATAATAGATGCCGGGGTGCGTGTCATAGAGCGAGCCCCAGATATAGTTGCCGGTCCACAGGATGGCGGTGGTGTAGGCGCCCAGCCCGAAGAAGGCGTGGCTACCGAGGCTGATCTGGCCGCCGTAACCGGCAACAAGGTTCCAGCTCTGCGCCATGATGGCGTAGAGGAAGACGAAGAACAGGAACGAGAAATAATAGGCGTCGACAGCACCTGGCAGGAGCGGCAGCAGCGCGAGCGCCGCGACGACCACAATAGCGATCCATTTGAAGGCTTTGATCATCTCTCAAGCCTTCTTGTAGGGCCGGCTGAACAGGCCTTCCGGCTTGAACATCAGCACGGCCAGGAACACGCCGTAGGCGATGGCGTTGGTCCAGCCCCCGGAAATGAAGAACTGGACGTAGGCTTCGATCAGGCCGAGCAGGATGCCGCCGGCGAGCGCACCGGTGACGTTGCCGATGCCGCCCAGTGCCAGCGCCACCAGCGCCTTCAGGCTGAAGATGAAACCGGCGAAGGGGTTGAACGGGAAGGTGGTGGCGACGGCCACACCGGCTGCGCCCGCCAGCGAAATGCCGATGGCGAAGGCAATGGCGTTGACGCGGTGCGGGCTGATGCCCATCAGCGTCGCCGCGTCCATGTCTTCCGAAGCGGCGCGCACCGCCTTGCCGACAATGGTCTTGCGCAGGAAGAGCATCACCAGCCCGGTGCCGGCAAGCGCGATCAGGAAACCCATCGTGCGGGTGAACGAGGTGCGGACGCCCAGCAGCTCGATGCCGGTCGCCGTATAGCTCGTCACCACGCCGGCGGTGTTGCCGCCCCAGACCACGGTCATCAGGTTCTGCACCAGGAACATCAGGCCGACGGCGATCAGCAGCGAAACGTTGCGGTCTTCCTCGGCAGCCGCCTTGCGGAACAGGCCCTGATACATCAGCCAGCCGACACCGAGCCCGACCGGCACGACAATGAGCAGCGACAGGAACGGGTCGATGCCGAGACCGTAGAACAGCGCCCGCACGAAATAGGCGGCCAGAATGATCATCGCGCCCTGGGCGAGGAAAATCAGCCGCATGGTGCCGAAGATGAGGCTGAGGCCCACGGCGGCGACACCGTACATGGCGCCGCCGAGCGCGCCGTTGAGCGAGAGCTGGAGCAGGATGTCGGGAGGGGGCAATTTGAACATCTGATCTACTCCAACACGCCCATATAGGCTTTCTGGATTTCGGGATCGGCGATCAGCTCGGCGCCGGTGCCTTGCATGGCGAGCGAGCCGGTCTGGAGCACGAAGGCATAGTCGGCGACCTTCAGGGCCTGGTGGATGTTCTGCTCGACGAGCAGGATGGTGACGCCCTGAGCGTGTAAGGTCTGGATGAGCGAAAACATCTGCTGCACGACCAGCGGGCTGAGACCCAGCGACGGTTCGTCAAGGATGAGCAGCGACGGCTCCGACATCGTGGCCCGCGCGATCGCCAGCATCTGCTGCTCGCCGCCGGAGAGCGAACCGGCCTTCTGATGGACGCGCTCCTTGAGGCGCGGAAACAGCGCATAGGCCTTGTCGAGCAATACCTTGGTGCGCGGCCGCGCCTTGGGCTGGAAGGCGCCGAGTTCAAGATTTTCTAGCACAGTCATCTGGCGGAACAGGCCGCGGCCTTCCGGCACATGCGCGATGCCCATGGAGGCAATCTCCTGCGGCGCCTTGCCGACCAGCGATTGGCCGGCCAGCCTGATATCGCCGCTTTTCGGCTTGAGCAGGCCGGAGACGGTCCTGAGCAGCGTCGTCTTGCCGGCGCCATTGGCGCCGACGATGGCGACAATGGTGCCGGGGTCGACATGGAGCGAGACGCCCCACAGCGCGCCGACGTCGCCATAGGCGACCTGGAGATCGCTTACTTCAAGCAGCCGGTTCGCCAAGATAGGCCTCTATGACTTTGCGGTTCTGGGTGACTTCGCGCGGCGTGCCGTCGGCGATCTTTTCGCCATGGTCGAGGACGATAACGCGGCTGCATACTTTCATGATGGCGTCGACCTTGTGCTCGACCCAGAGCATCGAAAGACCAAGCTCGGCGCGCACGCGGCGAATGACGTCGACCATGCGCTTGATCTCGGTCGGGTTGAGGCCCGCCATCGGCTCGTCGAGGAGCAGCAGCGCTGGGTCTGAGGCAACCGCGCGCGCGATCTCCAGCATGCGGCGGTCGGAAAGTGTCATATGCGCAGTGCGCATGTCGCGCCGGGCGGTGAGGCCGACCAGTTCGAGCGCGGCATTCGCCGCCTCGGTCGCATGCTTGACGCGGCCCCCTGCCCCGTAGACGGCGCCGACCATGACGTTCTCGAAGGCGGTCATGGTCAGGAAGGTGCGCACCAGCTGGAAGGTGCGGGCGATGCCAAGCCTGGAGATGCGGTGCGGTGCGATACCGGTGATGTCGTTGCCGCGAAACAGCACCCGCCCTTGCGTCGGCGCATAGATGGCGGTGATGACGTTGAACAGCGTCGATTTGCCAGCGCCGTTGGGGCCGATCAGCCCGATCAGTTCGTTGCGGCCGACGGCGATGTCGACATTGTTGAGCACGACGAGCCCGCCGAACCGCTTCTGGACCGCCTCGAGGCGAAGCAGGGTTTCGTTAGGCTGCATCGTGTTTCCGTTTCTCCGGTGAGCGCAATTGGGTGTGGGAAGCTGCCAGGATACGCGAGGCCCTGTGGCCAGCCCTGTCTCTCCGTCACTATGCGGGGAGAAAAGCCCAGCGGGGCAATGAGGGGCAGCGCCAACGTTCGTAGGGGTGCCTCCCCTTGCGAACGCCCTGCCCCCGCCTGTCAGCGCTTGTCCCAGGCCGGGGCCGGCTTGTAGGTCCAGGTGCCGTCCGGATAGATGAGCTGGTGCTTGCCCTGCCACCATTGCGTGGCGACGCTCGGGATCAGCGCGAAGCCGGTCTCGTCGAACTTCAGGTCGCCGACCACGGTGTCCTTGAACTCCTGGCCGAAGATCGCGTCGTGGATCGCCGCGGCATCGGTGCTGCCGGCCTTCTCGATCGACTGCGCCAACACTTGCGCATTGGCATAGAAGGCGCCGACGGTGACGGAGTCCTTCTTGTACTCGGCCTCGTAGCGTTCGCCGAGTTCCTTGGCGCCCTTGTAGGGGTAGCTCGCCGACCAGAAGCCGTCGGTCATGATGTAGTCGGAGTCCGGTCCCAGCGCTTCATGGAATTCGCCGGTCCAGGTGCCTTTCCAGCCGTGGAAATATGGCACGGAGAAGCCGAGTTCCTTCATTTGCCTGAGCAGCGTGATGGTGTCGGCGGGCGAGCCGAAGACCAGCATGGCGTCGACATCGGCGGCCTTGAGCTTGGTGATCAGCGCCGAATAGTCGGTGGCGCCGATCGCCCAGGGATCGTCGACGGCAAAGCTGTAGCCGTATTTCTTCGCCGCCGCCTGGAAGGCGCCGCCAAAGCCCTTGCCGTCAGGCGAATCTTCGGTGACCAGGGCCGGGTGCTTCGGCTTCTCGCCGGCTGGCAGTTTGTCCCATACCTCGAACGGCACCTCGGCGCCGGGACCAGGATGGAAAAAGAAAAGCGCCGAGTATTTGAGCTTCAACGGCTGCCATTCGAACGGGAAGGCCGTCGTGATCATGTAGAACTTCTTGTACTTCTCGGCGACGATGGCGCCGGCGATGTTCATCGGCCCGGAATGGGTCGACAGCAGCGCATCGACCTTCTGCACCTTGATCAGGTTCTCCAGGGCTGACGCCACCTTGCCTTCAGAGCTTTCGTCGTCGGCGACGACGAGGCGCACCGGCAGCTTCTTGCCGGCGGACTTGACCATGATGCCGCCGGCCTTGTTGATGTCGGCGACCGCCTGCTCATAGGCCCATTTCTGTTCCTTGCCGTCGCCGGCCAGCGGCCCGGTCAGCGAGATCGGCGCGCCGATGACGATTTCGGTGTCGCCGGCATTGGCGGCGACCGTGCCGGCGGCACTGAGCGCGGTGGACAGCAACAGGCCGGCCAGCATTCCCTTCAAAGTGATTTCCATTCCATCCTCCCAGGTTCATCGGGCCAACGCATCAGGGCGAGGCCCGCATTCACAGCGCCAATGCTTCAGCCCATCGCGGCTGCCACCAGCTTGGTGTCGGTGAACTGCTCGAAGCTGACGGCCTTGCCGTCCTGCATTTCCCAGACATGAACGACGCGCGCCGACATCGCTTTGCCTGTCTTTTTGTAGATGCCCGAATAGGTGCCGATGCCGACGATGGTGCTGCCGCCGTCGACCAGTTTGTCGACCTTCAGGGCATAGCCCTCCCACTCCTCTCCGATACGCTTGAAGACGCCTGATATGATGGCGTCGCCACCGACATAAGTTCCGGCATAAGGGAAGCCCGCCATTTCGGTCCAAGCCGTCTTGTCGGTGACTGGCGCCATCATCGCCGCCAGATCTTTGGCGTCGGAGCCGGCATAGTGCGCCTTGATGACCTCGTAATTCCTGCTCATACTACTCACCTGTTTGCTTAGACGGGCGCCTTGCCCGGGCCGTAGACGGTTGTGGATTTCTTCTCGATGAAGGCGCCGGCCGGCTTGTTCTCGATCTTGCCCTGGCTGGTGACGCCAAGGAATTTGCCGGTCGAGCGCATCGTCTCCCAATTGTAGAAGAACAGCGAGGCGACCGGGATGATGAACTCGCGGAAGCCGAAGACGTAGAGACCTTCGGCGAACTTCCAGGTGGTGGCGAGATCGACATCGCCATGGCCGCGCTGGACGCCGACGAGGTTCTGCCAGGCATAGCGTTCAGAGCTCAGATAGATGTGCTCGTAGACGTGGTTGGGGCTGTATGTGTAGTGCGCGGTCAGACCGATCAGATCGCGGGTCGGCGCGGGTTCGGTACCGGCAGGCGGAACCGAGGGATCGCCAAGCACACCTGCAGAATAGACCTGCGCGACGCGCGGCTCGCCGGGCGCCTCGCCAGGCTCACGCACCCGCTCGCGCACCGAAAGCACACGCCGCGTTCCGATGTCGATGATGAAGGCCTCATCTTCCGTCAGCCGCGTGGCGAAAACCATGTTGATGAAGAAGACCTGTGGCGCCACTTCCAGCGCCTCGTACCAGTCGGCACCGGCATCGCTGCCTTCGCTCCAGGCCACGGTATCGGCCGATGTGAAGGCGAGGTCGATGACGCGGCCGGTGTTCAGCGTGATCTTGAAGGTCTGGCCGCGCAACGCGTCCGTCGTCGGCAGACGGTTGGTGGCGATGCCGGCGGCGAAATCGTCGAAGTGCTTCCAGTCGGCAGGTCTGTTCTGGTCGTTCATCGCCATCTCCAAATCAATCGACAAAAGCAAGCGTTGGCAGGTCAACGACGGTGGCGCCGCCGTCGATGGTCAGGATCGAACCGTTCATCATCGCCGCCTCGCCTGAAGCAACGAAGCAGATGACGTTGGACACTTCTTCTGGCGTCGCCGGGCGGCCGAGCGGCACATCCCTGGTGACCATGCGATAGGCTTCCTCGATAGAGTCGAGGCCGTGTTTTTCGACGACGACCTGCATCTGCTCGTCGGCCATGTCGGTCGCCACCCAGCCGGGGCAGATGATGTTGGTGCGCACGCCCTGGCGGCCATAGTCGCGCGCCAGCGATTTGCCGAGGCCGACGCAGGCGTGCTTCATGGTGACGTAGCCGGCCGCCGCCGGGCCGGCGAACAGGCCGGCGATCGAGGCGACGACGACGATGTTTCCCTTCTGCGCGATCAGGTCCGGCAGGCACTCGCGGGCACAGACGAAAGTGGTGTCGAGGTTGAGACGCGTCGCCAGCGCCCAGGTCTCGTCGCTCATCGATACAGTCGGGCCGACGCCGTGGCCGCCGGCATTGGCGACGAGAATGTCGACCGGACCGAATTTGTCATGCACTTGCGCAAGGGCCGCGCGCACGGATTTGGCGTCGGCGGCATCGCCCTGCACAACCAGCCCGCCAATATCCCTGACAACGGCTTCGAGCGGTTCGCGCCGCCGGCCCATCAGCACCACCCTGGCGCCGTCGGCTGCCATGCGCCGGGCGACGGCCGCGCCGATGCCGGTGCCGCCGCCGGTGATGAGTGCCGTCTTGCCGGAAAATCTCATTGGTCCATCCCGAGTGGTGCTGTCGCGCCGGCTAAAGGCCGGTGTTGGCCATGTGCCGATCTTCTCTGAGGATATTGCGCCGAAGCCGTTCCGCAGTCTTGTCCGAGCGGGAACTTTGTTTTGACTGAACGCGCACTTCAGAACCACCTGGCGAAGCGCCGCGCGACATCTGAGCCGCGCGGCGGCCACCACAGGTCCGCCGACTGCAGTGATCTACTTCTTGATCGCTTCCAGATCGATGGCAATGTCTACTTCAGGCCCAAGGCCGAACCCGTCGGCGGCCTTGGCCATCGGGAAGTCCGCGGTGCTCAGTTTGCCGGTGGCGCTGAAGGCCGCCTTGGTCAGTGTCGCATCCCACGGCGCCGGGGCCTCGTTGAGCAGCTTGACGTCGAGCGTGACTTCCTTGCTGACGCCGCTGATGGTGAGGTTGCCGGTGACCTTGCCGGTCTTATCGTCGATCTTCTCGACCTTGGTGCTTTCGAAGGAGATCGTCGGGAATTCGGCTGCGTTGAAGAAATCGGGCCCCTTCAGGTCGCTGTCGCGCTGATCGAAAGCGGTGTGGATGGCGCCGACGTCGAGCTCTGCCTTGACGCTGCTCTTGGTGACGTCAGCCTTGTCCATTACGATCGCGCCCTTGACCGCGTCGAACTGGCCGTGCGCGACGCTGTAAATGCCGTGCTTGATGGTGAAGGAGACCCAGGCGTGCTGGCCGTCGATCTCGTAATTGTCGGCATAGGCGGCCGATGCCAGCATGGAGGCGCCAGCAAAAGCGAGCGCGGCAATCAATCTCTTCGTACTCATATATCTCTCCCTATTTGTGGTTGTTGAAGCGGCTCAGGAAAAGCCAAGAGCGGCCCCGTGCGGCGCCCAGACGATCGCCGTCACGATGGCCAGCATCGCCGGAAGGGCGATCACGAGACCGGCAATCAGCGGCCGCAAGGGCCGTGCGCCGGGAAGGAGGCCTTGCAGCCGGTCGCCCACGAGCACGGCGGCGAGCAGCGGCAAGGATGATAGGATGAGGGCCAAGGGATTAGCCTTGGGGGCGAGCAGTGCCACCTGGATCAGCACCGTGACGGCAGCGTAGAGCAGCAGGAATTCCACGCCTTTGCTCCAAGCGGAGGCTGCGCCACCGCGCAAAGTCGCGAGATACTTGACAAGGCACCAGCCGCCGGTCAGCGCGGCGAGCGAGCCGAGCAATTGCCCGGTGACGATCGATGCGCCAAGCACCGAGACGATGGCGCCGGAGAGCGACATGGATAGGGCGGCAGCCGGCGCCAGGAACGGCTCCTCGGCCGAAGGCGATGGCGAGGATGGCCGCGCCATGAGCATCGCCGCACCGATGAGCGCCAGCAGGGCAACGGCGAGTGCTGCGATCATCTGCAGGTCGAGCGAGCCGGCGGCAATGCGACGCCAGCCGAGCCAGAGGAATGCTGCCGCCAGGGCAACAACGGCGAGAACGCTTGCCGTCCGGCCTGCCAGGATCCGCTCAGGCAGGATACAGATGACGGTGCCGGCAAAGGCGAGATAGACCAGCTTCTGGCTGGCGGCAACCGGCGGCATGACGGGCGGGCCGAGCGTGTCCCAATAGAAGAACAGGAGCAGTGCGGCCCAGAGCAGCGTGAGCACCGGCGATGACGCCGGCACGGCAAACCGTGAAAGCAGGGCCAGGACGATGCCGAACAATAGCGGCAGTGCCGCAGTAATGACCATCGCATTGCCGAGAATCGCGCTCAACCGCCGCCGCCTCCAAGACCGATCAAGAACGTACCAGCGTGGCCGATCTCGTTGTCCAATCTTGATTGGTCAAAGGCGAGCCGTCTTGTCCGAGCGGGAACTTTGTTTTGACTGAAAGCGCACTCACGCCCACAGCGGCTTGAAGCGCGTCGGCACGCTCCATAACCCTCTCAAGACTGTTCATCGGATTTTCGAGGAGGAATGGCGTGAACGAGAGAACCGTGCCGCCGATCAGCACCGCCGCCGCCGCATTCCTGTCGCGCTCGCACCGGCCCTTCATCAATGGCCATTTCGTCGACGGCCTCGCCGGCGACGGTCTCGCTGTTGACGATTCCGCCTCGGGCGAGATCGTCGCGCATGTGCCCGAAAGTGGCCCCGAACTCGTCGACCAGGCGGTGCGCGCTGCCCGGGCAGCGCTCGAAGGCCCATGGGCCTCGATGCGGCCGGTCGACCGCCAGAACCTGATGCTGAGGCTTGCCGACGCGGTCGAGGCCGACGCCGATCTTCTCGCCGAGATCGAGAGTATCGAGAACGGCAAGTCGCTCGGCGTCGCCCGCATGCTCAGCGCCGGCGGCACGGTCGACTGGCTGCGCTACTATGCCGGCTGGGCGACCAAGATCGAGGGCTCGACCTTCCAGGTCTCGATTCCGGTGCCCCCCGGCGCCAAGCACCATGCGATGACCGTCATGGAGCCGGTCGGCGTCGTCGGTGCCATCGTGCCGTGGAATTTTCCGCTGCTGATCGGCATGTGGAAGATCGCCCCGGCGCTCGCCTGCGGCTGCACGGTCGTCTTGAAGCCGCCGCAGGAAACGCCGCTTGGCCTGCTCAGGCTCGCTGAGCTGATCGAGGCGGTCGGCTTCCCGCCCGGCGTCGTCAACATCGTCACCGGCAGCGGCTCCGTCACCGGCGAAGCGCTGATCCGCCATCCCGGCATCGACAAGCTCACCTTCACCGGCTCGACGGAAGTGGGAAAACGCGTCGGCCACGCCGCGGTCGACCGTGTCGCGCGGTTCACGCTAGAGCTCGGCTCGAAGTCGCCGATGATCCTGTTGTCCGACATGGAAGACGGCATCGAGCTGCTGCTGGCCGGGCTCGGCATGTTCTTCAACCAGGGCCAGGTCTGCACCTCGGCGGCGAGATTGTTGATCGAGAAGTCGATCTATGATCGCACGCTGGCGCGGTTGGCCGAGATCGCCGACGGCATGACGATGGGCGCCGGCCGCGACGCAGAGGCACAGATCAACCCGCTGGTCTCGGCCAAGCATCGCAACAGCGTCCAGGGCTTTGTCGAGCGCAGCCTTGCGGCAGGCGTCGAACGCGTGAGTGGCGCGCGGGCGGTTCCGGCCAAGGGACACTATGTGGCGCCGACTATCCTGCATCACGTCCGGCCCGACATGGAGATCGTGCGCGAAGAGGTGTTCGGACCGGTGGTGGTGGCAATGCCGGTCGCCGATCTCGATGAGGCTATCCGCATTGCCAACGACACGCGCTATGGCCTGTCGGCCTCGATCTGGACCCGCGACATGGGCAAAGCGATGACCGCCATCCACGGCCTCAAGGCCGGCACGGTATGGGTCAACTCGCACAACACGCTCGACCCCGCGGCCCCCTTCGGCGGCTTCAAACAGTCCGGCATCGGCCGCGAGCATGGCCGTGCGGCGATCGAGGGCTACCTCGAGGCCAAAACCGCCATCATGCGCTACGCCTGACCAGATGGCCGAGGTTTATGACTACATCGTTGCCGGCGCCGGATCCGCCGGCTGCACCGTGGCGAACCGGCTGGTCGCGGCGGGCAAGCGCGTACTCATCGTCGAGGCGGGTCCGGCCGACAACACGCGCTTCATCGACATGCCCGCCACCTTCGCCAAGGTGATCGGCACGGCGCGAAGTTGGATCTACCAGTCGGAGCCGGAGCCGAGCGTCGGCGGCCGCTCGCTGCCGATCCCACAAGGACGCACGCTCGGCGGCGGCTCGTCGATCAACGCCATGCTCTACATAAGGGGTCAGCCGGAGGACTATGACGGCTGGCGCGATCTCGGCTGCCCGGGCTGGGGCTGGGACGACGTGCTGCCGGTCTACAAGCGGCTGGAGCGCAACGAAAGGCTGGCCGGCGAACGGCATGGCATAGACGGTCCGCTGCCGGTTTCGGATGCGCGCTACCGGCATCCGCTGTCGCTCGCCTATGTGCGAGCCGCGCAGCAGGCCGGCTATCGCTTCAATGACGACTTCAACGGCGAGCGGCAGGAGGGCGTCGGGTTTTACCAGACGACGACCGCAAACGGTGAAAGGCAGTCGGCAGCGAAAGTGTTTTTGCGGCCACTTGCCGGCAATGCCAATCTCAAAATAGTCACAGATGCGCTGGTGACCGGGCTGACGCTGGAGAATGGCGCGGCGACCGGCCTGACCTACACAACGCCGGACGGGCAGAGCCATACAGCTTCCGCGAAGGCCGAAGTCATCCTGGCCGCCGGTGCGCTTGCCACGCCGAAGCTGATGATGCTGTCCGGCCTCGGGCCGGCGGCGCATCTCGCGGAAATGGGCATACCAGTCATCCGTGATATGCCGGCGATCGGCCAGGATCTGCAGGATCATGTCGCGGCCCCGCTCTACGCGCTGACCCGCAAGCCTGTCTCGCTGCTCGGCGAGGATCGCGGCTTCAAAGCGCTTCGGCACGGCATCGAATATCTCATGTTCCGGCGAGGTCTGCTCACCTCCAACGTGGTCGAAAGCGGCGGCTTCTTCGACACCGACGGCGACGGCCGGCCCGATGTGCAGTTCCATGTACTGCCGGTGATGATCGAAAGCGCCGAGCACGGCTCAATCGAACGCCACGGCATGGAGCTAAACCCATGCGTGCTGAGGCCGAAATCGCGCGGCTCGGTGCTGCTGCGCTCGCGCGATTCAAGCGATCCGATCCGCTTCACCACCGGCTTCCTTTCGCACACCGACGATCTAGCTTTGCTGCTCGCCGGCATGAAGGTCGCGCGCGCCATCGTGCGCCAGCCGGCGCTGCGCGAGGTCGTTGCCGAGGAGCTCGCGCCCGGCCATGCCGACGATCTCGGCGACGCGGCAATAGTCGACCACATCATCCGCCACGCCAAGACGGTCTATCACCCCTGCGGCACCTGTCGGATGGGAACGGACGATCAGGCTGTGGTCGATCCGCAGCTTCGCGTGCGCGGTGTGCCGCGCCTGCGCGTCGCGGATGCATCGATCATGCCCAGGCTGACCAGCGGCAACACCAACGCGCCAGCAATCATGATCGGCGACCGCTGCGCCGATTTCATACTGGGCGAGAACTAGTGCGCCCTCCCTCTTAAGAATTGTTAGCCGCTGTACGCGAATGATCCGTGTCGGTCATTGCCGCGGCGAGCGGCTATCGATGGCAGCTCCAATCAGTCGACCGCGCTGGGCGGCTTTGGCAGGTGAGGCGCGGCTCGCGCGCGCCCGAAGTGTGGCGGGACAAGACCAGTGACATGATCGGTTTGACCGATTTCGATCTGCCTGCTCCCGAACTTGCGCACAAATTTCGCCTTCATCAAGCAGATCGTCCTTAGCAGTGGACGAACGATGATGGACGAAGAGGAGTGGGATGCGTCAAGCGAGCTCGTTCTTCCAGGTTGCGATCCGACCAGGTCTTCAACTCGCCCAGCGTGTGGTTGGCAAAAAATGGCCAACCGGCTCGACGCGATGTCGACTCCCGCGCAGTAGCCTTGGCGCCATTTTCACAGAACTCAAGCGGATGTGGTTGAGAAGACTTTGCCCAGGCGCAGCTGACGCACATCTATCCTTCAGGCTTGTTCTGGCTCGAAAGGAGCTTTGGGTCCGCAAGACGACATGTTCTCTCGCGTTAATCGCTGCGACTGATTTCGCCGACCTCCAGCCGCCAGCGGGTCCCTCATATGGTCGGCATTTCCGCCTCGCTCGCGTAGACGACGCTCGGTCTCGCATCATTCTTTGACGTGCCGAACATCCAATCGCCGACCATTCAGTCTTGCCCCGGCAATATAGAACTTAGCACCTGTCGGACAGTTCCCCCGATGACGCCCATCTCTTCGGGGTCGCCCTTGGCGAGGGACGAGGTCAGGTTCCTGATCTGGTCAAAAGTGAAGTGCGGGGGGAGTGGCGGCACTTCTGGATCGGTTTTGACCTCGAGGACGACCGGGCGATCGGATGCGAGGGCTTCGTCCCAGGCTCCGCCAAGTTCTTCGGGGCGATCGACGAACAGCCCCTTCAGCCCGATCAGGTCCGCAAAGCGATGATAGGGCACGTCGGGAATTTGCTGCGAGGCCTCGAATTTCGGGTCGCCTTCCATGACACGCTGTTCCCACGTCACCTGGTTGAGATCCTGATTGTTGAAAACGCAGATGACAAGGCGGCTGTCCGCCCAGTTCTTCCAGTATTTCGCGACGGTGATCAGCTCCGCCATGTTGTTCATCTGCATGGCGCCGTCGCCGACAAGGCCGACGACCGCTCGGTGC
This sequence comes from Mesorhizobium sp. WSM4310, assembly GCF_007003935.1. NCBI lineage: Bacteria > Pseudomonadati > Pseudomonadota > Alphaproteobacteria > Hyphomicrobiales > Phyllobacteriaceae > Mesorhizobium > Mesorhizobium sp. WSM4310. The sequence continues at coordinate 23,647 of NZ_VFTA01000028.1, read as the reverse complement.
GAATAGGCGAATTTCGCGGCAATCGCATAGGGAACCGCCGCGCCCATGGACGCCAGACCGCCTGACAGCGAGGCGCTCATGCCGTGTCTGATCTTGATGTCGCGTGCATACCAGTTGGCGCAGGATCCGGAGTCGCTGGTCAGGATGACATTGTCGGGCAATCGCGACGACAGTTCCCATGCGACCAACTGCGGGTTGACTGGGTCGGCCTTGACATGCGCCCGGCTCTCGAGGAGCTTCCACCAAGAGACCGTGTCCTTTGCGATCTGCTTGCGCCATGTGTCCTTCTTCTGCTTCAGCAGCGGCAGCAAGGCCTCGAGTGTTTCGGCAGCTTCGCCGACGAGATTGACGTCCATCGGATAGCGCAGCGACATCATGCCTGGTTCGAGGTCGATCTGGACGCCTTTGGCTTGGCCTTCCTTTGGCAGAAACTCGGCGTAGGGAAAGCCCGAGCCGATCATCAGCAACGTGTCGCAGTCGCGCATGAGGTTCCAGGACGGCTCGGTGCCCAGCAGTCCAATCGATCCGGTTACCCATGGAAGGGAATCTGGCAAGACCGCCTTGCCCAGCAATGCCTTGGCGGCACCGGCGCCCAGCCGGTCTGCAACCTCGATCACCTGCTGCGTCGCGCCGAGAGCGCCAGCGCCAACCAACATGGCTATCCGCTTCCCGGCGTTGAGAACATCCGCTGCTTTCTTCAGGTCATCGGCGTGCGGTGCTACCGTTGGGGGTCGATAGCCTACTCCGGAATGTAGGGTGCCGTGGGCCCGCGGTGGCTCTTCATAGCCCATCTCCTGGAGATCATTCGGCAAGATAAGCGCCGTGACCGTCCGGTGCGCCAGCGCAATGCGAATGGCGCGGTCGACAAGGTGGCGCAGTTGCGCGGGGGCCGAGGCCTGGTGCACGAACGCTCCCGCCACGTCCTTGAAAAGCGCCGCAAGATCGACCTCCTGCTGATAGTGACCGCCGATGGCGCTGCGTGCCTGCTGTCCGACGATGGCCAGAACCGGCTGGTGGTCCATACGGGCATCATAGAGACCCGTAAGCAGATGCGTCGCACCGGGGCCGGCCGTCGCTATGCATACGCCCAGTTCGCCGGAGAATTTTGCATAGGCGCAGGCCATAAAGGCTGCCATTTCCTCATGCCGAGCTTGGATAAATTCGATCTTGCCCCTCGCACGGTTGAGGGCACCGAAAACTCCGTTGATCCCGTCTCCTGGATATCCGAACATCCGGCGCACGCCCCATTCATGGAGTCGCGAAACGACGAAATCACCAACGGTACGGGACATGGCAGCGGCCTTTTTTGACGAATGCGAACAACAATAAACTGACGATGTCCGCTCATGTTCCGTTCGTTCGGCGGTGCCGCCAGCAAAACCGGTAGAAGGCGCCGCCAGCGCGCGTTTCCCTCTGCCCGCTGTCCTACGCCGCCGCAGGCGCTGCGGGCCGACCCCGAGCGAAGTGCCGCCATTCTCGGGCGCATTCCAGCGGGGCGGTGGGGCGAGCCGTCGGACATTGGCGATGCCGCCGTCTTCCTGCTGGCACGGGCTTCCGACTATATGCATGGCGCCGCAGTTCCGGTGGATGGCGGCTGGCTGGCGCGCTGAGGAGAGGACATGACCAAGACCAAGATCTTCGCGCATGCCTGCGAGGGCGCCTGGACGCCGACGGCAGACGGCAACAGGCGGCGCGTTCTCCTCTCCACCGATGAGCTGATGCTGGTTGAATTCGGCTTCGACAAGGGTGGCGTCGGCGCCTTGCATTCGCACCCGCATGTCCAGTCAAGCTATGTCGCCGAGGGCCGTTTCGAGGTGACCATCGACGGGCGGACGGAAATTCTCGAGGCCGGCGGCAGCTTCATCGTGCCGTCCGGTCTGGTGCATGGCGTCAAGGCGCTGGAAGCGGGACGGCTGGTCGACAGCTTTACGCCGCACCGTGCCGATTTTCTCAACTGATCGAAAACAATGGCGCGCCTGGCGGATTTCAGGCGTCACCAACAGCTGTAATAGCGCAGCGGCATAGGTCGGCGGTGTTCCTACCGGATCGAGTTATTGAATGCTCGCAAAGCCACAGGGTCATCGGCTGCGTTCCCAAAAACCATGCACGTACCGTTGTCGCAGATGGTCCAGCCCTCGCCTGTCGCTCCCGATGCAGCAAGCACGAGCCGGGGAAGTGCTTTCCTGTCGGGCGCATAGACCCACCAACCCTTCTCAAACCGCGACCCTTCTGGCGGGTCCATCCCGGCGCCAGAGCCTTGGATGCGCGCCTCGACGATTTGCAATCCAGCAGATGTCGCCCGCCACTTTTCTTCCCAGCGGGTCTTTTCCACCGAATGCGTCCATGACAACGTGAAGGTGGCACCGACGAGCACCGTGATTTTGCCGGCAGCAAGGATGCAAAGGCTCATCGGTCCACGGTTCCGACGGCTATCCGGGTGCGATACCAATGTTGGCCGAAGAAGGTCACGGCGAGCGCAAACCCTAGCTGATCCGATATCGGGACCGCCGCAACCAGCGCAAACGCCGCAGCCGTTGCGAGCAGTCTTTCCCACCAAGCGATGTGAGTTTTGAGGAAGCCCACGACCGCAGCGCCCCAAAGCGAGATGGCAAGAGCTGTCTTGAACACGATATAGACAACGGCGGGATAGAAGCCGATTTCGTTGGCCAAAGCTCCGCCGGGCTGCAGCATCAGGGCCGGCGTGTAGACCGCCATAAAGGGAATCACGAAACCGGCGGCAGCGACCTTGATAGCCTCAATCGAAATCTTTAGCCCGCTTTCCTTCGCGATGGGTGCCGCAGCAAAACAGGCAAGTGCCACTGGCGGTGTAAGGTCGGCCATAATTCCGAAATAGAAAACGAACATGTGACTGACGAGTAGCGGAATACCCAGCGCCAGCAATGCCGGTCCGGCGATCGTCGACGTGATGATATAGTTGGGGATCGTCGGAATGCCCATGCCAAGAACGAGGCAGGTGATCATCGTCAATATCAACGATAGGATCAAGCTATCGCGGCCGACCGAGACGATGTAGTCGCCGAATGTGTTAGCGATACCGGTCAATGTCATAGTGCCCACGATTATGCCGACAATGGCACAGGCGATACCAACCGGAAGCGCAGACTTAGCGCCCTGAGCAAGTGCATCGCGACAGGCATTAAGCGTGTCCATGCCGCCCTTGACAAACAAGTTGACGAAGATGAGCGCTCCGGCCGTCACCAGCACGATGCCGATGCCGAACTTGAAGAAACTGGCAGCCGCGACGCCGAGCAGGATCCAGAATATGACACCAAACGCCTGTGAAGGCAGGCCAAGTGCAACTGAACCGCCGAGGATCAGCAGCGCAGTCATCGCGAAGCCAATGGTGCCCGCATAAAGCGGCGTGTAGCCGGAAAACAACAGATAGACGAGCGCTGCCAGCGGCAGGATCAGGAACCAGCGTTCTCTAAGCGCGGCAAGTGGTGACGGCAGTTGCGAACGCGGCAGCCCCATCAGGCCGGCGCGACCCGCTTCGAGATGAACCATCCAGAAGGCCGACGCGAAATAGAGTACGGCTGGAATGATCGCCGCCTGCACCACCTCACGATACTCGATACCGAGGGTCTCGGCCATTATGAAGGCGACGGCGCCCATCACCGGCGGCATGATCTGGCCACCCATCGAAGCGGTCGCCTCGACGCCGCCGGCGAAGGCGGCACGATAGCCGAACCGTTTCATCAATGTCGAACTTCCAGCCTTGCTTGCGGCAGATTGCCAGCGCGCGCGGTATGCTGGGTTGCTCCATGGTCCGACCTTTCACCACTCACGCAGAAGCGTGAGCAGGTCCTCCGAGGATGGCGTTGCGGTAGCGCCCGCCCTTGCCGCGCTCGACCCGTAGCAGCATGCGCTCGCTATCGACGTCGGCGACCTTCAGCGTCGACACCTCCGCCACACGCAGGCCCGCGCCATAGGCGACTGATAATGCGGCTGGTGCTTGAGACACGTGGTGGCGTTGAGCAGCCGGGCCACCTCGTCGCGGCTGAGCACCACGGGCAGGTTGCGCGGATGCGCCAGCCAGGACAAGCCTTCGCGCCAGGTCCGGGGGGTCGAGCGTGTGGGTGAAGAAGAAGCGCAGTGCCGACACGATGCCGTTCATGGTCGGCACCGGAACGCCGTCGTCGTGCTGCTCGATCTGGAACCGGCGCAGGTCGTCGGCGGTAGCAGCGTCTGGTGAACGCCCGAGGAATGTCGCCAGGCGTCCGATGTCGCGAAGGTAGTTGCGCTGCGTCTCGCGTGAGAAACGCCGCATGTTCATGTCGTCGATCAGCCGTTGGCGCAACGGGCTGATCGGAGCTTCGAGAACTGAATGGGGCATGGTCAGGCTCCTTGTTGAAGAAGCCCGTCATGCTCTGCCCCCGCCGGACCACGCTCAACGCGAGCGCAACGACCGGTTCTTGATCTTTACCTCAACCGCTCGCGCCCTCCCGCGTAGCGGGTTCGTTCTGCGGCTCCATTCCGGTCCAGCAGGGCAACGGATGCATTGAATCAGCTTCGCCGCTGCTTAAATGCGTACATCATTGGGAATGCCGAGCTCAGGCGGAATTTCCACCTATCGTCAATGTCCAGATTTCCGGGCCAGGCTCTTTTGCAACCAAAACATCCCGGAGACGTTGTGTTTCGGTCAGCAATCAGGAGGAGGATGCCGTGAACGGAATAATCTATCTTGTTGGCCTCGTCGTGATCGTTTTGTTCATTCTGTCATTTCTTGGACTTCGGTAAGATCATGGCCAAAATAGCCCCAACGGAAAGCGCCGCAGTGCCCCCAAAAGTGGCTACATCGTCCTATCTTGAGTGGGGAGGCATATTTGGCGGGGGTGTAATCGCTTGCGCCGTTTCGGTGGTTCTTCTGCAATTCGGGTCGAGCGTTGGTTTGGCGCTGGGTTCTCCGACTCTTCCCAACGGTGGCGCCTCCTGGAATGTGCTGGTGGCCGGGCTGTGGGTAGTTATCATTGCTATAGCAAGTTCCGCAGCCGGCGGTTATGTAGCTGGACGAATGCGCACGCGCTGGGAAGATAGCAACGAAAGTGAAAGCGAATTCCGCGATGGCATACACGGCATCGAAGTCTGGGCCCTAGCGACACTTGGAGCCGCGTTTTTCTTGGCGATGATTGGTGGACACGGCGCGGCCGCCGTGGTCAATCGCCCTGACGCGCCACTCAACGAAAGTACGGTGCGCCTTTCAGCCCACATAACTGCCATTTTTAGCTTCGCGACTGCTGCAGGCTCAGCGCTTGGCGCTGCGGCAGCATGGTTTGCAGCGATTACCGGGGGTGAACACCGCGATGAGGGAATCGCTTTTCACCACGTCGTACCGGTTTTCTTGCGCAAGCGTTAGTGGGCAACAATGCACTCGCCCGGCCGGCAAAGCCAACCGCAGCTGTTCCAAGATCCGTTGGAGAGTGTGGCCAAGCTTGTCCAAAACCGGACGGGCTGGATACGGCGCCCAATCTGCCAGTCAGCATTGGGCCGCCAAGTTGGCCATTGAACTTATCATGACCGCCGTCCAGAAGCGGACATCCGAGCCGCTAGCCGCAATGGCACCTTCGCGCCCAACAGCGGTCATCCTCCCCCTGATGATGCACCCGCTTCTATTGGTTTCAAGCATCGGAGCGGGCGTAGACAGGCTGCTACGCGCGTTACCCGGGCCGCGGCCTCGAACTCGGTGCGGGGCTTATTTGGCGAAGCGGCTTCGGAATTCGGTAGTGGTGTTGCTGTGTGGGAAGGTTTCGGCCGGGATCGGGACGCCGAGAAAGGCGCAAAGGTTCGGCCAGCCTTCGGCCACCTGATAGACCAGCAGGCGCGACGGCGGGAAAGCCGAGATCACTTCGGCGTTGTGGGCTTCGAGCACTTCGATAGCATGGGTTTCGTCGTAGAGACGACCGCCGAAAATTTTCGTCTCTATGACGGCCCTGCCAAAACTTTGCGGGTCGGAGGTCTCGCCCATGGTGTTGAAGATCGTGGCGCGTGCGCTCCTGTACCAGTCCTCGGGGTTGCGAACGGTGAGGATGAGCTTGGCGTCGGGGAAATTTTCAGCGAGTTCGCGCCAGAAATAGGCCGTCGGCCAGTCGACTGCCGACTTGTAACCGACATAGACGACGTCCCAATCCACCGGCTCGCCACGCCCGGCGGCGCGGATCAGCTGCTCTGGGTTAGAGTTGACGTCCTCCATGTATGGCACGATCCGAACCCGAGCATTTCAAGCGCCAAGTTCAGAGTGTGCGTGCCGGTGCGGCCGAACCCAGCCCCGATACGATAACGCGCTGAATCTGACATTCCGGAGGACGCGCGAGTTTCTCGCGTAGAGTGTCGACGTTTGAACCGGGGGTCGGGACAAAACGGCCTCCCGCTACCACTTCATACCCACTATCGTCTCTGACGGCCGCACCGTAGCGGCCGCCTAATGGGGTGGGCTTTCCGGTGTACCGCGCGGTAGGGAACGCTGCTCCGCCAATAAGGGCGGCGAGCTTGCCCTTGACCTCGATTTCGAAGCCTTTCCGTGCAGGTTTTGGGTACACCGTAACGCTATGAACAAGCTCTCGGAAGTTTTGGATAAGTGGGCCACGATCATCTGCAGCAGTCGCGTGGTCGGCCAACGCCTTTGAAAGGCCATCGACGGTTTTGGTATACCGCTGCAAGGTGGCTGGATGGAGAGCCACGGCTGATGGTGGCTCATCGAGACTAAAGAGTTCCGCCTCGATCAGAGAAAGCTGTGACTTGAGTTCTGCGATCCGCTGCTTGGCATCCTCTTCAGCAATCACGCCCCTGATCACAAGGTCGATCGCCCGCTGAAGTTCGCCTTTTGCCCGATCGCGCTTGGCTTCTAGCGCTGAGCGCATCGAGTTCGACCGTGCCGCCAATTCTCGGCGCTCCTGGTTATATTTGCGGATGTATGCCTCGATCAGGTCCGGCGCTTTCAACTGCTCGCGCATGCCATCGAGGACTGCCCTCTCGATCTCGGGCAAGTAAATAATGCGCCGGTTGGAGCAGCTCCCGCTTTCACGAACGGCGGAGCACCTGACACGCGTTTTGCCGGTCTTGTCACGATCGTGAACCGACATGCCCGATCCGCAGATGCCGCAGCGAAGTAGGCCGGATAACAAGTGCGCCGGGCGGCGCTTGAAACGAGAGGATGCGTTCACCCTCGCGACTTTGAGTGCCTGTGCCTTTTGCCAAACGTCGTCGTCGACAATGCGAAGATGCGGAACCTCTTTCGTCTGCCACTGGTCCTTCGGATTTGGCCTAGAGACGCGCTTGCCAGTATCGGGGTTCTTTACCATTCGGACCTTGTTCCAAATGATCCGACCAACGTAGAGTTCGTTAAAGAGCAGACCCACCCCGCGTTGGGCATTTCCGTTGATGGTGGAGCCGTTCCAGCGTGTTCCTCGCGGCGGCGCTATCCCATCGCGGTTGAGATCACCAGCTAGGTCTCGTGGGGTTCGACCAGCAGAGTAGGCGTCAAAAATGCGCCTGACAACTTCTGCCTCCCGTTCGACGACTTCAAGTTCGCCAGGGCGACCTAAGATAGGTCGATAGCCATAGGCCCGGCCTCCGGCGTGACGTCCATCACGGACAACGCCAGCCATGCCCCTCCGCACCTTCTTGGCGCCATCCTCCCTCTGCATTTGACCGACCAGCCCACGAATACCGATGAGGACCGCATCGGCGATACCATCATGAACTGCCTGGATTTCGATACCGAGAAAAGAGAGCCGCTTATGAAGACCCGCGAGATCCGCCATGTCGCGTGAAAGGCGGTCAAGCGCTTCGACGACTACCGCATCAAACGTTTTTTGGCCGGCCGCCTCCAGCATAGCCAGGAGCCCGTCGCGACCGAACAACGACGCTCCGGAGCGCGCCTTATCCTCATAGACGGCAACGACATCTAAACCGTTGCGAGCTGCATAAGCGCGGCAAAGGGCGATTTGGTCTTCGGTGGACTTTTCGTTTTGAAGCTCGGTCGAAAAACGAGCGTAGATAGCGGCTCGCGTCATATCTTGGGAGCCTTCTGGGCGTGATCCGAATCAATTGCAGAACTTCGGTCAATCGATGAGCCGATAGCGACGAGATGATCGCGCCTAGCATCAGCGATGGCAAGCGCTTCGACGAACTCAAGCATGGCTTTGCGAAGCTCTTCCGGCGCTACCGCAGCGGCGGTTTCGATGAGGGAAGAACCATTGCCTGTGTCTGGTGCCGGCTTCACGAGAGCTAGCATCGCGATGACCAGCGACGAGCAAAGAGACGCGTACCATCAATCGTGCAATTGGCACGCCGCAGCGTATAAATCGGACAGGGATCAACCGAACGAGGTTCGACGGCGATGTGTTTTCGCCACCGCGTATATCATGAAGTTCGTTGAGGGGCGTCGCCAAGCTTTCTAACCTGCTCTTATCGGCACCATTCTCCAAGGGAGAGGTGCACCTGGGCTGGGGGCCTGCGCCTACGACGGCGACGCAAAGTTTACGCGACAGGCGCATTCCGCTGCGGACCCTCGTCCGAAAGCGCCATCACAAACTTGGTGGCTTCGTTCCAATATCTCGCCACGTCAGCACGGACAATGGTGCGGTCCGGTCGACTGCGATGTAGATCCCCTGTGATTGCCTTCAAGTCTTTTAGGACGGAAGCGATATGCGGCCACGGGAAATCGGTGGGATCACCGATATCCCTGTCGGCGCCGGCAATCATTTCCAACTTAGCAACAATGCCGAGGAGCGATGAGGACCGGAGGTCGGGCATTTCGTCCTGAAGTTTGAGCGCCTCGGTCATGGCAAGAGCTTCGGCTTCGCAAGCTATGGCGTATCGAGAGGCTGCGTCGGACGTCGCTGCTGATCTTCGACGCGGCGCGGACGCGCCTGCAGTCAATACCTGAATTCCGGTATCGACCATCATTCGTGCCTCCAACCGCTGCTGCACTCGACATAGCATCAGCGAAACATATCGAGCCTGTTTCCACTCGGCCCAGAGGGCAAGAACGAGATCGAGAGAGCGGTCGCTATCGACTGGAACCTCAGAGGCATCATTCATTTCAGGTGACCATCATTGCTGACGAAGGGGGTTCACTTCATAGCATATAAAACTGCGAATAGGAACTATCGTTCCTGGAATGATCATTCCATTCGCGAGTTATCTCTCGGGATGGATCTAAAGGAAATCTTAGCTATCAATTTGCGGCATGCCCGAAACAGGCGGCATCTGACCCAAGAGGAATTAGCAGAGCGGTCGGGGCTGAGCTCTCGCTACATAGGAGCGATTGAACGCGCTGATGTTTCGGCTAGTGTCACGGTTCTCGGACGCATCGCCGACGCGCTCGGAATGGAGCCGGAAGGACTCATTCGTAAGTCGAAGGGCGGTCAATTAGATTAGGGGACGAGCGGCGGCTTTGCGCCTTGTCCCGATCATACCAGCCGGATTTAACATCTACTGAAAGCGGACACTCCCTCGTACTAGATGACGCTCGGCAGTACACCAGAATGCCAAGGCCCGAGCCTTATTCTCTTGGGAACCTGGCAACGCTAGCTACGGCCATTGATGATCGCTAGGATACCAAGTCGGCGGAGTTGCTTCGGCCCTTGGAGACCAGACTTCGCATCGCGAACTGCAAGGGGCGGGATTGTCGCGCCGAGCCTGTCAGCCAAGCGGGTGGCCTAACGCGGAAACGGTTGATCAGGAACAATGGCAGCCCCTCTGACATCAAGCCAAACGAGTACAGGCAGATCTTGGCTGGCTCAGTTTTCCGAGGGCGATCGCGTTCAAGCCGCCGCGATGCTGGATGCCATGCTGCTCTTAAACGAAGAGCAGGTCGTCACATCAATTAGGACTGCCCTGGACCGCATCGCCAAAGGGACTCGCCATCGAAACAGGAGAGTTGCACTTTACGCGGAGCGGGAGTTCCAGGAAGCGGCTATTTTTACATCACAAGACCTGCCCGACAAAGACGGCAGAGTGCGCCGGCGTGCAATCGGCAGATCCGGGCCTCCGGCTGTGAAACCCGTTCGAGGTCGGGCCAGGGTAGGCAGCGAAGGCCTGCTCGCGTTCGTCGCCTCCCAACAGAAGGATGCATGGCCCAAAATTTTCATGAATCATCCCGGCCCCGATAGTCTCCGCGCCAAGTCTGCCCCAGCCGGCGAGATTGTGATTATCACTGATTTCATTGGCTCCGGAAGTCGCGTTAGATCCATGCTGGACAAGTTTTGGGCGGTGCCCACAATTCGCTCTTGGATGTCTAGGAAGCTCATCAAGTTCCGGGTGATCGCAGCAGCAGCAACCGAATCTGGGCTTGCAAGCGTTCGGAAACACCGGATGCGCCCGGAAACCACTGCTGAGTGGATAGCCCCTACTGTGAGTTGGAACACGTCGCCACGCTTGTACTTCGCTTGGACGAAGTTGATCGATAACAATGGACCCGCAGAGGGACGAGGTTGTGGGCGCTACGGATTCGAAAATGTTGCCGCGCTGATAGCCTTCAGCTACCGCATTCCGAACAACACTCCGGCAATGGTTCACTGCAGTCGCGATGGCTGGCGCGCGCTTTTCGACGGACCTGCGCCGCCTGAACTTCATGGATTATTCGGTGTGAGGCCGGTGGCTGAGGTCGTTGAAAACGCGGCGGCCGACAACGGCATTCATATGGGACGAGAACTTACGGAAGAGGACCGCCTAACAATACTCGTACTGACGTTGCTACGCGGACGGTGGCACAAAGGATCGGAAACCGCTTTGTCTTCGAGAACAGGGCTTCCTGTGCCCACCTTAATGGACATTCTGCGCCAGGCTCTCCAAAACGGGTTAATAGTGGGCAGCGGTAGGTTAACGGATAAAGGGTACGCTTTTCTGGCGTCGGGAAAAGCTCTTCAAGGATCTAAGCCGATCATTGCCACCAACCAGGAAGCATATTATCCAGAGACTCTGAGAGTCCCACGCTAGCGTCTAGCTATTGTCATCCTTCGGGATGGCCGTGATGATGGATACGAATCCATTGTCTTGGGGAATGGAGTTTTCCATTGCCGCTGAAAGAGCTCGTGAATGCAAGTCCACGTCGCGTCATCCATCGTTGCCTTTCAGGCAACCTCCTCGGAGGCTCATTTCGACGGACGACGCGACGCCGCCAGGGCCGCGCTAAAGTAGATGCCGTATCGTTGGGACTCTCAGGCCTTCATAGTTGGCGCACGGTCGGAGGGTAGGTCCGAAAGCACAATCCAGGCTTGCTTGGCGGCGGCAACGGCGGTCAAGCGGAAGCACCCGGACCTGCCGATCATCTTCACACTGAATCATCTTGCACATCTTGCCGATGTCAACGCGGACTTCCTTCAAGAGGTTGCGCATCGAAAGATCGACCCGTACCGGGTTTTTCGAGTGAAGAAGCGCGGGGTGGCGAACGCAGTGCCGGCGCCGCCGCGCCGTTATCGTACGATATGCGTCCCAGATCCAAAATTGATGAGGGTGCAGCGCTGGATTGCCCAGAACATCTTGCAGGCCACGCCCTCCCATCATGCCAGTTTTGCTTTCACAAGAGATCGAGACCTCGTTGATGCCGCTAAGAAGCACGCGGGTGCGAAGTGGGTCGTCAAAATGGACGTCCGGCATTTCTTCGAGTCTATTTTTGAGGACTCTGTCTATCAGGTTTTTAGGTCATTTGGTTACGGGGCATTGATATCATTTCAAATGGCCAGGATATGTACCAGGCTAGCGGACCACAATCGCAATGATGCGCGTGCACTTCTTGGACGTGGAGGCCGGCGCCCATACCGCCAACACTCCAAAGGCCACCTACCTCAGGGTGCCCCTACGAGCCCTATGCTTGCGAACCGGGTGGTGGAAACCCTTGACCAGAAACTCGACCTTATCGCGATCACCGCGGATTGGGCTTATTCGCGGTACGCAGACGACTTGGCTTTCTCCCGGATCACCACAACCACCCGGCGACAGGCGATGAGTCTCGTCAAAAAGGTAGAGGCTGAACTCGCGAAGTTCGGGCTCGAAACACATCGCCAAAAGACGACGATCGTGTCTCCTGGCGGGCGGAAGGTTCTCCTAGGCGTGCTGATCGACACGGATAAGCCTAGACTAACCAAAAATTTCAGAAACAACATCGAAACTCATCTATACGCGTTAACAAGCCAAAAGATCGGCCCCGAACAACATAGGCTGAAAAGGAATTTCGTCTCACTTATCGGCATGCGGCGTCATATCTTGGGATTGATCGCATTCGCCCATCAGGTCGACGAAACGTACGCCGCCAAGTTGTATACGCTATTCAATACGGTGAACTGGAATCGTTAGCTGCGCCGGCGGTTGGTTTCTTCATGAACAAGACTCGAATCCACCTATTCCCCGACACCAACCTTTTCTTTCAGTGCAAAGATATTGGAGAGCTTCCGTGGTCGGAGCTAGGGGACTTCGATCAAGTCGAGTTGATTGTCACCCGCCCAATTCAAAAGGAGATTGATAAGAGCAAAGGCGAGATGACTACACGGCTAGGAAAACGTGCCCGAAAGGCACACGGGCTTCTACGTGATGTAATCTCAAACCAACTCAATCCCATTGTGTTGCGCGAAAGGAACCCTAAAATCTTGCTGTCATTGCAGGTCGGTCTGAAACCAAATGCGGCGCTGGCAACTACGCTCGACTACGATGAGGCTGATGACACGCTGGTTGGGATCACAAGCGGCTTTGCCACAAACAATTTAGAATTGGATGTGGGTGTCCTCACACACGACGGAGGGGTGATGGCGTCTGCAGTCACGGCGGGTGTGGCACACTATGCTATTCCCGAGACATGGCTAGCGCCTCCTGAAGAAACAAAGGCCGATAAGGAACTTAGAGCGGCGCAGGCTGAAATTGTCCGCCTGCGCACCGCCGAGCCGAAATTCGAGGTGGCTTGCGTTGACGGAAGTGGTCAACCTATTGACAGGATTGTCTTCGACAACCCGCATGTTGAGGCATTGGTCCCGAGCGAAATTGAAGCGCTGATGCGGCAAGCGCGAGAAAAATTTCCCGAGCGGAAGAATTTCATTCCCCCGAAGGCGGTGCCGCCCGTGTCATCGAGTAAGGGGATTTCGTTAGAGTCCCTAAAAGGCTTGCATATGCCTCCGACCGATCAACAGATCGAGGCCTACCACGACGCCTACAAGAAGTGGGAAGTAGCATTGGAGGAAGCGTTAGGGCGCATTCATAAACGGCTGGTTGCTGAGACATCGAAGCTGGTGGCCAGTTTTCGTGCACGGAATGTCGGTACGCGGCCTGCTGAAAACGCGCTTGTTGAAATGAAAGCCCATGGAAGCTTTTACATCTGGCGACCTAAGCGCGATGTTGACGATGATACCGCCGAACGAAAAGGACTTCCGTCGCCTCCGGCGGCACCAACTCGCCCTAACTATGTCCACATGCTGGGAAGGCACATGCGCAGCTTTGGGCTGTGGGACAATCTTGACTCAGCTATCCCTTCTGCGCTGCCCTTCATACCCAAGCAGCATGATGCGGAAGGCTTCTACTACAGGGCAGGCTCTTCCGGCTCAGATCTGAGTCTGTCATGCGATTTGTGGAGACATGGCCAAGGGAACGAGGACTTCGACGTCTCTATCGAGCCGCACGGCCCTAGAGAGGCTTTGGGAGCAATCGAGTTTCGCATCCATGCGAGCAACTTAACAGACGCTGTCTCGCTGAAGATTCCGATCGAAATCCGTTCCCTCACGCCAAGCGCATTCGACTATGCCGAGAAAATGGTCGGTCAGCTTATCGAGGAGGACAACGACTAATGATGCGCGGCTTTGGCGCGGGCCAAGTCTATCATCCGCCTCTCCGCGATTCCGGGAAAGCAGCCTCAACCGCGGCGACATAGTCTTTGACCGATCCGCGCAAAACATGGTCAGCCATTACCAGGAAGGTCTTGAGGCGCTGCCCATATCGAGCCGCCGGATGCCGATTACCTCCTGCGACGATCATCCGGATCAAAAGAGCTCGCATGCGTCCTTCAAGCCCCTCATGTGAGAGGGACGCAATGTCGTGGAGGATTCCGTCATGGAGATAGCCTGCAAAGGTGTCGCCGATGCGGTCGGAAAGCGCGACAACCGCCATGGCATTGCCGAGAGCGACGGCAGCATCGACCGGGATGGCGCCTGTCGAGAACTCATTCATCGCCGGAATCACAGCATGCCGCGATGTGCTATCGAGATGCCGGATATTGCGCACCCAATTGCCCATGACGTCAAACGCTTCGTACAGCAGGCGGGCATTGCGGGTTGGAAATTCAGCCATCGTGTCGATGTTGTGGCCGGTCGTATCGTAGATTCCTTCCAGTTCGGTAACGAAGAGTGGCAGGTAAAATAGCCACATATGATAGGGAACACCCTGACGCATAGCCTCATTGACCATGATATCGAAATACCGAATTCCGACAAAAGTGATATCGTGCCATTGTTCATCGTCGAAATCATTGGCACGCCCATTGAGATGGGCGACATAGCCACTGGGTGCTCCCGCACGGATGGTGTCGATGACGGCATCGCCTATGGGCTTCCAGGCTCCCAAGTTGTGAGCCACCTGGGCATCGCCGAACAGAAACCGGAGCAGGACATTCTCCCCGGGGATTGCATAGCCACCTTTGTCCGCGAGATTCTGGTTCTGCTCAATTTCCTGGTAGAGCCTGCTGCCACTGTCGGTGATCAAATCGCGCAGCGCCTTGTCCGAGAAATCGAAACGCGGTTGCAGCTTAATTGCCATGAAGTCCGGGAGTGCGTCCGGCCGCATCGTGACGAGGAACTTCCTAAACTCCTCAGAACGCAAAAGCATGCGCACAAGGGTCTCGGCGCTGGCTTGAGCTCTACTACTGGCCGGGACAAAGTGCCTCGCCCAACGAATTCGCCGCCGGAAAGCCTCAGATATCCGTTTGCCATAGCCCGCCCTTGGCTGCTTCGGCTCGTCCCCGTCACACTCAGCCGGCTTGAACGTTCGGATTTGCTGACGGCGCAGCCAGTTCGTATCGGCCAACCAGTCGTGTGCTCTCTGTCGTAGTAGCTGCCGCTCGGCCACGGCCTGTATCAGACCGAGATGCGGTCGTATGAAATCCAGCAGTTCCGCGAAGCGACGTTCATAGAGCAGGGTCTGCATGATCTTGCCGACGGCCACCATGGAGCGCGGCCCCGGCTTCAGCAGGACGTTGAGACGCCAAGCAAGAATCATCCACACGAATACGACCAGGAAAGCGGCTTGGGGTGGCGTAAAGCTGCCATCCTTGGGGAAAGTCAGCCAGGTACAGGCTTCAGTGCTTGCTAACAGGCAAGGCTGACTCACCAAGGAGAAAAACTCGAAGTAGAAGACAAGCGAGACTGCCAGAAGCGCCAACGGAATTTGCACCGCCAGATGCAACTGCGCGCGTAGTCGCGTTACTGGCGATACGATCGTGTAGAATGCAATGAAAAGCGCGAGGAAACTCAGGAAGCCGTCCAGTGTCACTGAGCCTCTCCTTTGCCGCTCGGGAGGGAGCCCGAGCCTGGGAAACCTTGGGCACGAACGTCGCCGAAGTCGACGTAATCCTGAAAGATCGGGATCAAGGTGTCGGCCTCAGCTGGGGTGTACCCGGGCGATTGACAAAGGATCACATACTCGAACAGTTCCGCGGCTCGATAAGCTTCAACCGGAACTTTTTGAAACGGGATAGGTGGCTCAAGGATGTGTGGCAGGGCAAGCAGTTCTTCCCTTGAGCGGACGTCATGGACGCGCGGCACATACCGCAACTCCATAATGCCGCATGCCGGATCGAAGTCTCGGAAAAAGAAGGGCATCAGGTCGTCACCGCTATGCGCGTGATGCACATATGTCAGCATCCGAAGCCACCTGCAGGCCAATGCGTATGAGAGATAGTTCGCGGCCGAAATGCGCTCCATGCCATGATGCGGGATAGCTGCGGCGCGTTCTTTCGGAGTCAGGGCAAGCAGCCTCCCGCCAATGTCTTTCCACGAAAGGTCCCCGACCCCGGTTCCCAGATCAGAATGAGCGTCGATATGGGTGAGGGTTAGCGGCACAGCACCGTTTTGAGAGAGCACGTTTAGAATGGGGAATGCTTCGTCATGATGGACGACAAACCGCCCCTTGGGCCGGCTAGACGACAGGGCACGCTTCAGTCCGCACTGGTCTTCGAGAAAGCGCCGAAGTTGCTCTCCGGTCCAAGGGCGCGTCGTTGACGGTGCCCGGGGGCGTCTGTCGAGTGAACAGACGTCGTCAAGGAATATGTCGAGGTCGATATCGGCGATGTTCAAGAATTATTCCGTCTGTCGGGCGGTGTTGGGAACACTGTTATCTAAAGGCATATTTCTCAAGCGTGCGTTGATCTAAATACCCGGCGATGAAATGTTGCCCACAGCATTTGATCGGAAAAATTTGAGAGGGCTACAGAATGAATAAACAACCAGCCGCGCCGACACGCGACAGCATCCGATCTGGCCTTGTCATCGAGGGGCAACACCATGAATTCAAGGCACGCCTGAACCTCGACGAGCAACGTGGAAAGTCAAACTTCATCGATGACGTGGTCGCGTTTCTAAATGCAGGGCCTGGATATCTTATCGTTGGGGTACATGAAAAGAAGGGCGCCTTCGAACGCTTCGAAGCGATGGATGGCGATCGGGATGCTTTGCAACGCCGCATCATCTCGATCCTTCAGGACAACATCGATCCCAAGCCGTTGGGCGTTCGTGCAGAGTTCCTCGATTTGGACACGGGAGGTTTCATTCTTTGTCTTGATCTGCCCGACCACCGGTTACGACCCTATCAGAACAAAATCACAGGCGGCTTTTACCTGCGCACCGGCGCCCAAAATACGCCAATCCCGCGCGACCAACTCCACGCCCTGTTTACGCCACTAGAGAAGCTAGAGGCCGACACGGTGCAATTGATGGAACGTGAGAATGCAGCTGTCGAAGCGCGCGACATCATGCAGAACAATGGCGCGACCCTGCATATAGCGATCGTGCCGCAGGAGCACTACGAACGAGGGCGGACGTCTTTTGATCCCGGCCGAACTGTTCTGAAAGTGATGCGTCACTATCATGGCGAAAGCCGTGGCGTTTTCAAAGGCTGCGATAATGGCGTTGAGGTTCGGGACGCAACCTTTCAGGAGGGCCGTTCGATATCGCGCTTCTTTATCGACGATGATTGGCTCGTCCATTCCTATGTTGCCCATCCATTTTCTGTTCGGGACGGGGAGGGACGGCTGACCATTAACGAGTTTCACGCGGAGTTCGCCCGGCATTTGCGAGACATTCAACTCATCCTAGATGACTCGGGCATTCGAGGGCCGTTCGGAGTTTTGTTTGCCGTGAAAAATCTGCGGCGTAACTCAAAGCTTGAATGGGCTTTTCCCAACGCCAGGTTTGCGAGCCTCGGACGGCCGATGCGCGTGGAGCGCGTAGACGAGCAAAGGCTCATCGATCGCTTTTATGACAAGGTCAGAGGCGTTTCGGTTTATGGTCGCTGATGGTCGAATCCTGAAGTTTCGGGCATCCGCGCGACAATCGACAGGTGCGGCTTTAGTGGGTTCTGGCTGCGGCCAAAGCTGCACGTAGGGTGATGATGCTGTTCGAAGCGAGCAGCAGCGACGCCGTTCCAAGTGTTTCAAGAAACACCGCTGATATACTGTCACCATTCACGCGCAATGCATGCCCGACAAGTGTCAGCCGCATATCCAACTCGCTGAACCCGGCGAGGTCGTCGTGGTGGTGTGCGCCGCCACACTTGTTGGCCACATACCGGATCGTGGCGTTGCGCGAGATGGTGAGGCCAACAAGGCCCAAGCAAGGCTGTAGCAGGAACTTCGACAGTTTGATGTCGGCGAACACGTGCGTGCTAGGGGAACTGGCAACCTGACTTTCAAATTGCGGACGGTGCCCACTGTTGGGTCCTGGCTCCCGGTAGGTGTAGTGCGGGCTAACAGTTGCAGCTCCCAGATGATAGCCGCCACACGCAAAGAGCACCGCCTCCTCAATTGGAATTCTCTCTAAGACCGGTGCGGGTATCTCGATGGCGTGCCCGAGCAGATGAGCGGTTTGAATGAGCGCACCGTCGAATAGAAATCGTAGAGAGAGGCTGGCGCGGAGCGCCTCTGCGACCCCCGGCTTCGATACATTTAGGAGTTCCTCAAGTGTATTGAGGTGGACGCAGACAACCTCGGCGCGCCGTATAAGTACCTCGGAACTCTGCATTGGCGTCCTCCCGCTGGAAAATGCCGAACTAAACCCTAGTGTGCACGACGGTCCGGGTTGTCTACTTAGTTGGTCACCCGATTCACGACGGGTCTGATGTCAACTTCGGCAAAAAAGGCGTCCGATGGGGGCTGCCAGGAGACGGCCCTAATCGTTCATCGGATTCGACAAGAGGTGAACTTATGTGCCCTCAGACCGTTTGCCGCTAGTAGCTATGTTCCGCCCCGTTCTGGCACACCACGAAACAGGATCGGCGATCCATCGATTGACGTCGGATTCCCGCCAGCCCGCCCCGTTGATGCTGATCTTGATCTGCGCGGGGAACGTGCCTTCGGCGATTTTGCGATAGATGGTCGAGCGGGACAGACCGGTCCTGACGGTTCTGAGGCGTATGATGCGATCCGGCTCGGACATAGCTCGCGCTGCTTCTCAGTGGTTGTTGCTGGTATCTATTGGGACAGACAGGACAGACCGAACGCTGGACGCAATCAGGTTTGTGGCTTCAGCCGCCTGCGGCGTGAAAACGGCGGCAAATCGGAGGGATCTCAAAGCCCAAGGCCCCGCCCCCTACCGATGCCATGGCTGAATGCGAGTTCCGCACCAAGGCGCCGGCCGGAATCGATGTTGATGCCAAGATCGCGCTTGCGGTTGGCAAGCAGGGATTCCAGCTGTGGATCGCGTTCGAGGCTTTTTGCCATGTCGGACATAGCCGAGAGCGTTGACTTGTAGCCGGACATGTCGCCGGCCTGGTATTGGCGCTGGCCCGTGCGATCAAGCTTTTGCCAGCGTTCCACGAAACGGTCTGCGCGGCGGCCCGGATCGATGTCCAGTCCGGTGCGGATTTCGGTTTCTAGCTGGAGCGCCTGCACGACGCGGTTGACCCGGCCGGCCGCCGCTTCACGAACTAGCTCAGGGTTCTTGACGTAGGCCGCTTCGGCGTCACGCCAGCCATGCCGCCGAACCTTCTCGAACGCGCCACGGGCATCCTTCAATTCGCGCATCTGCTCGGGACTGCCCTGCCCGTCCTCACTTCCGGTGCTGAGGATCGCATCGATGACGCGCGCGTGACCCACAAGCGCCTGGGTGCGGGCTCGACGCATTTCTGCCTCTCGGTTCCCCGGCACAGTCGTGTCGCGCTGCGCTCCCTCAGCAAGAGCTTCTCTTCCAGGCGTGGGGCCACGATCTCCGATCTGGGCCCCGACATTCTCCCTTCCCGGCCTTTGCCCACGGTTCTGGCCGGGTTCGCCGTCTCCGGGCGAGCGCAGCCCGTCCAGCAGCCCGCCGATCCTATCGCGCAGTTTCTCCGGAACGATCCGGCGCACGATCTCGACCACACGCTCGCGGAAAGTGATCCCCCGCCGCTCGGCATAGATCTGAGCTGGGTCGGCTTGCTCATAATCCGACGCCATGTCCTTGGCGCGGTCGCGTGACAGCGTGCGGACGAGCCGGTCTTGTGTTGCAAAGTCATCGCTGCCGTAGTGTAGGTTCAGCTCATCTCGATGCCGCGACATCGAAACGTAGCTGCCGTGCGCATCCATACCCGGTGTTGCCAAGACATGGGTGCGGTCAACGGTCATGCCCTGAGCCTTGTGAATGGTCGCTGCATAGCCGTGGTCAATGTGGGCATAGTCTTTCAGATCGAACCGTACGGACCTGCCGTCATCGGTGCGCACGGCCATGTTGTGTGTGCTGACCTCTTCGATCACACCAAGCGTGCCGTTCTTGACGCCGAGCCCGCGCTCGTTGCGCAAGAACATGATGCGGTCGCCGCTGGCGAAACTTCTCACCCCGCGTTCGATATCCACCTGCACTTCTTCGCCGAGATCGCCGGCGGCGCGCATGCGCTCTCGCGCTGCGTGGTTGAGCGCGCGCACCTCGTCGTTTGTGTGGGTGAGGATGATCCGGCTTGCCTGTGGCTGCGCCTGCCTGTCGCGATCCCAGCGCTCGACCAGATTGCTGCGCGCCTCATCGCGCGTCGCAGCCTGGTGCACCATGCCTTTCGCGTCATAGGCGCCGATCGCAGCACCGATCCTGCCGGTTGCCAGATCGCGCGTGGCGTGACGCTGCCAGTCCTCGCGCTGCCGGCGCACCTGGCCGATCTTGACGCCGCCGTGGCGCTCATGGATCGAACGGAATGCAGCACCCGCTTCGATGGCCTGCAGCTGCTGCGGATCACCAACCAGCACTACTTTTGCACCAACGTCCGCCGCATGGGAGAGCACGCGCTCCAACTGGCGCGTGCCGACCATGCCAGCCTCGTCGATCACCAGGACATCACGTGCGGTGAGCTGGTCACGGCCCTGTTCCCAACTGTGTTCCATGCTGGCGATGGTGCGTGACGAGATGCCTGAGCCGCTTTCGAGATTCTCGGCCGCAATGCCGGAGAGTGCCGCGCCTCGGACCTCAAAGCCCGCTGCCGCCCATGCCTGGCGTGCAACACCCAGCATCGCGCTCTTGCCCGTTCCGGCAAAGCCGACAACAACACCAAGACCGCGGCCATCGGTGATGTGAGTCAATGCATCGGCCTGCTCGCCAGAAAGGACAAGACCGAGCTGCTTGGCATTCGCGAGAGCAGCCTCGCGATGTGCGTTACTCACCGCATAGTGCTCCTGTCCGGCCATGCGTTCTGCCGCGCGATGCAGGCGCTGTTCGGTCTCGATCATCTGCCGGGTCGTGAACCGATCTTCGCCGCGTCCGTCCTTGCCGAGTTCGACCAGATCGGGCGCGTTGCTGACGGCTGCCATCACGTGGTTGAACTGCTCGATTCCATCGCTGTGTCGATGCGCGAACTTCGCAATGTCCCTTCGCGTAAAGGTCGATTGCTGATGCGTGATGGCGTCCAGCGCCACCGATGGATCCCCGATGATGCGCGCGCCATTGTTGCGCGCGATGTCGCGGTGCAGTTCGGCGCGATCTGCTTCAATGCCGGCAGCGTCAAGGCCGTCGCCTTCAATGCGTTGGGCCGGTGCACCAATCTGAGTCTGCGGCTCCAAGGCAATGCCCTGCGCTTCCAGACTGCGATGATCAATGCAGGCGTCGATGTCGAGTTCGGCAAGGCGCTCATTGGCAAGCTCGGCCCATCGTTCACGCCAGCGCTCGACCAGCTCGGTCTGATTCCAGTCACGGACCTTTGGACCAAAACCGTTCTCATCCACGGATCGCATGGCGAGCATGACATGGGCATGCGGTTTGGGGCTGCCGTCCTCTGCCCTGTCCCAATGCACGTTGAGATCGGCGACCATGCCCCGGCTGACGAACTCGGTCTGAACGAAGTCGCGCGCCAACTCGATGCCTTGCGCCTGGCTGAGTTCACGCGGCAGGGCAAACTCCACCTCGCGGGCAAGCTGCGCATCCTTCCTGACCTCGAAGGCCTCGACATCGTTCCACAGCCGTTCGCGGTCGCTCCAGGCTTCTGGTGCATTCTCCGGCATCATCACCTCGGAATGGACGACACCGCGCTTGGCCGAGAAATCATGCGTGCGTTCGATCCGCTCGTCGCGCAACCGCGAGGCCGACCGGTAGGCGGCCGAGGCAACAGCACTCGAGCCGGCCTTGCGGCCAATGACCTTGACGTGAAGATGATAGATCGCCATCGCGACCAGATCATTTGCACGTCAAAGCGCACGTCGGCACGACGTATAAGCGCGCCCTCCCTCGAAAAATTCTCGGGATGGACCAGCCCGTCCCCGCCTGTCTCGGCAACCCTGAAGCCTTCCGGCAGGCGCTCGCCTGTCATACCTGCATCGACAATCTATGGAGACCGCCATGCGTAAACCAAGAGACTTCGACGCGGAACTGAGGGCGCTGGAAGAAAAGGCACGAGAACTCAAAACGCGAAAGGTCCAGCAGCTTGGCGAGCTGGTGATCGCCACCGGCGCCGATCAACTCAGCACCGACGAATTGGCCGGCGCGCTGGTCGCAATCGCTGAAACAAAAGAAGCCGCAAAGCGTGAGGCATGGGCCAAGCGTGGGGTGATGTTTTTCGAGAGCGGGTCCCGGCGAACTGCTCCGGCATCTGAAGGCAACCTGCGACGCGCTCCGGCGCAATCGGGCAGCCCGCAATCGCCGGCAGGCGGCACAGGCTCGCAATGACATGCGCACCTGGCAGGTCGAGCGCCGCAAGCGCACACGGCATCTGATCGAACTCGGCGGTCTCGTCGTCAAGGCAGGCATTGTCGAGCTCGCCAATGACGATCGCGCTATCATCTACGGCGCGCTGCTCTGGATCGCTGCCGAGCTGCAGGGCCACGAAGGCGAGCAGGCGCGGGACCTATGGATCGCGAAGGGAAAGCAGGCATTCAACGCGGACCGGCATGAAGACCAAATGAGCCAGACAAGATGAAAGGTGGTCGACGGGCGGCGGGCGATGCGAAGCAGCCCATTCGATCACGCCTGACCAAAAACCGAGTCAGTGTGAAAAGGGTATTTTACACGCAGAGAACACTAGGCCGCGCTTGGAATTCACTCTCTCCGCCATCTCCATTGTTTTCGTTATTTTTTTGCCGAATATTCGGTTTGGCATAACCTTCGCAGACCCAGCGCTCGGCCGATAATTACGTGCCGACTCGAAACTTTTCTCGGCAGACCGTGCAATCGTACCTGCGTGTTTCGGCTGGGTCATCATTTGCAACAGCTTCCAGTTCCGATGGCTTTGTGGCGCCTGTCATGTGGCACCACGGACACCAGGCATCTCCGCACTTCACCGGATCGTATGTAGCCGATCGCCGCTGCCGATCTGTCGTCGTCGCGAGTCGCATCGCGATTTCAACCAACGCGCCATGGGTCGGTAACATTGAAGAGTACATCTCGGGCCTCCTGTTTCTGGCGGCATCACGAGCCGCCGCAGCAGCAACACCATACGACGCGGGCGTCGAAAAAATTGTGCGCGCACGAAAAAGTCCGCCGAAGCGTGGTTTAGCCAATGTCGGACTGTGCCCCTCTCTCTAGCTATCCGTCGAAGCCCTAAGGGTCGTGCCGGCATGCTCGCGACTATCGCATCAAGGCCGCCAGCGTCCTTTGGGATTTAGCTTGGGAAACCGTACAGAGGCACCAGCGGACTCTCACACATTGGCGGTCGCGGCCTAACCCTTTTTGGTGACGATAGCTTTGTGCGCCGCGTCGGACTGGTCAAGCTTCCGCACTCTTCCCTCACACCGGACGCACGATGCAGCGGAAGCCGAGGTGGCAAGTGGACGTGTCTATCGCCTGCGCCATGCGCGCGGCGGGACGATAACGCCGGCAGTAGTTGGGCGCGCAGAGGAAGGACCCGCCCTTGGTGACCTTGCGCGGAATCCTGATGTCAGGCGTCAGCGGATCGTAGCTCGCGTCGCGCTCGCCGCCGCGCGGATCTGTCATCGTGCAACAAGGGCTTTCGATGCGGCGATGCTCCTGGTACCAGTCCGTGGTCCACTGCCAGA
>NZ_VFTA01000027.1:0-89116 GCF_007003935.1 Mesorhizobium sp. WSM4310 | reverse complement strand
ACAGTTCGAAGACCAACACGCCCGGAAGATGGTCAAAACTGCCGCTTGATCCTGTCCGCTCCGAGGGGCGCACTCCATTTCTCGGGAAACTGGCTGTTAAACTCTGACCCCTGCGGGCACCGGCCCCCAGGCGTTCTTGCCCGCCTGGGATGGCACAAGCCCGAAGACCAGCAAGGCTATGCCACCGATGGCTGGGATGAAGCAGAGCAAGACAAACCAGCCGCTCCGGCCGAAGTCGTGAAGACGTCGCACGGCAAGCGCGATCCAGGGCAGGTTGACGGCCAACGCGAAAATAAAGAAGGGCAGGAATCCGATCGCGTTCCTGCTCGAACCGTCGCGGAAACCGTTGATGGCAAGATCCACGAGTATCCCGAAACCCAGCAGGGCAAACACCAGGACGGTCGAGCACAGCCAGAAGGCCCAATATTCCTTGCGACGGGCGCGTCCGTTGAAATTGAAAAAATCCACACAGACCGTGCACAGGAAGCATGCCCACAGTCCTGTGGAACGAGTGGGCCGGGTTTCAGGGGCAAGACCAGGCTGGCCAGGGGTCGCCGAGGGTGCGGGCGAACTCACGGCGACGATGTTGCGCGCTGTTCCGTCGTCCGGCTGGAATTCGACAAGACTGCCTCTGACGAGGGCTATCTCCCGGCTCAGATCCGTCCGTGTGAAAAAATAGCGCTTGCCGTCAGCGCCGTCGATGTAACCGTAGTCTTGATCCGCGTCGTAGTGAAACACCGTACCGCGCATTGCTTTCCCCCTGCATCGCCTCGCCAGCATGCTACCCAGGGTTGTTCACAAGTGCAATATGCACGCCACGCTAAACTCTGATCCCCGCCGGCACTGGCCCCCACTGGTTTTCGCGCCCCTGTGTCGGGATCAATGCGAAGACGAGAATGATCAGGCTGCCGAAGGTCGGGATCAGGATGAGCAGGCAGAGCCAGCCGGTCAGGCCGAGGTCGTGCAGGCGGCGCACGATCATGCCGAGGCTGGGCAGGAATGTGGCCAGCAGGAACATGCCGAAAAGCCCCACTGTCATCGCCGGCAGCTCGGCGTTGTCGAAATTGCCTATCTCGGCATCGGTGAAAACGCCGATGCCGACGACCACCAGCAACGCGATCGTCCAGAACAGGCAATAGCCCCAATATTCCTTGCGCCGGGCGCGGCCGGCGAAATTGAAGTAGTTCCGGGTCACACCGCTCCAGAAATAGGACCAGAGATCGGTGGGCTCTGCCGGCTCGGCCGTTCGGCCGAAATGCTGCGCCGGCGCTGCGACGGCCGCGGGTATGGGATTGGCCTGAGCCGGTGCGGGGTTTATGCCGGCGGCCGGGTTTGCGGCCTGGGTGGCGATCGAGAAGACGTCACGCGCCTGGCCGCCGCCCGGCTGGAACTCGACCGCCGTGCCCTTGGGCATCGCGGTTTGCCGGCGAAGGTTCTCGCGGGTGAATGTGTAGCGGTTGCCGTCGGCTCCGGTGATGAAGCCGAAACCCTGGTCCTCGTCATAGTGAAGCACTTCGCCACGCATCACCCACCCCCCTTGTCGCCGCGTCCCCGCCAAGATGTGGCACGGGGCCGAGCCCACGGGCAAGACCGTGCGGCATGGCTACCATATTAGCGGCAAATCGAGCATAAGGCTTGACGTGCAGCCGTCTTCACCGAAGCAGACCATGACAGTCGAGCATTCCGATGCCAGCGCCGGGACCGAGGAAGGGCAGGCCGCAAGGCCGGCGAGGCTTGCCCCTGCACTGGCCATCGATGCGACCGGCCTGATGTTCTGGCCGCCCGGCAAGGGCCTGGCGGGCATTCCACGGGTGGAGAGCTTTCTCGTCAATGCGGCATTGGCGGATCCCGACCCCGACGTGGAGGTGGTGGCGTTCAGGCCAGGCGAAGGCCGGTTCCGGCCGCTTGCGCCTTTCGAACAGGACCACGTCGCGGCCGGCGAGATTTCACCGCATCGTGTCAAGCGGTGGCCGGGGAGACGCGCGGCGCTGTCGCGGGCTTTCGAGGCGGTGCGGCAACAGCCCTGGGACAAGCGTGACGCGGACCGCCATCTGGCCAGGACGGTGACCAATGGCGGCATGGGGATCGCCTGGCAGGCGACGCGGCTGTTGATCCGCGCCTATCGCGTGTACCAGCGGGCGCGGATCCGCCTTGGCTTGCGAGAGGCCCCGGCCCGGCCGGCCGAGACGGAGCCCGCCCTTGTGCTGATCAGCCATCACATCCTGACCCAGGAAGACCGGTTCGCCGCTTCGGGCGGCGCTGGCAAGGTTGCCTTCCTGTGTCACGACATCATCCCGGCATTGCGCCCCGACCTGATCGGCTTGAGCGCCGGCGAGCGCCGTTTCGGCCCCGATCTC
Source organism: Mesorhizobium sp. WSM4310 (assembly GCF_007003935.1). Classification (NCBI taxonomy): domain Bacteria; kingdom Pseudomonadati; phylum Pseudomonadota; class Alphaproteobacteria; order Hyphomicrobiales; family Phyllobacteriaceae; genus Mesorhizobium; species Mesorhizobium sp. WSM4310. The sequence goes on along the minus strand of NZ_VFTA01000027.1, from coordinate 86,759 downwards.
GAGCAGCTCGTGCGCGCCGGTGCGCCGGCATTCTGCGCCTCCGACGAGGTCGGCGCGACGCTGACCGAATATATGCGCAAGGCCGGCATCGGCGCGCCGGAGGTGTACCGGTTTCCGATGCCTTCCATCCTGCACGAGACGGCATCGCGCATCGGCGCGACCTCGCGCATCGAGGCCGGCGAGCCGTTCGTGTTCTATTGCTCGACCATCGAAGTGCGCAAGAACCACATATTGCTGGCGCGGATCTGGCAGCAGGCGCGGGAAGATGGCGTCAAGCTGCCAAGGCTTGTCTGCGCCGGGCGCTGGGGCTGGATGATCGAACCGCTACGTGCTTTTCTCAAGGTGTATCCCGAACTGCTCCAGTCGGTCACCTTCACCGGACTGGTCAGCGACGAGCAGCTCATCGGCTATTATCGCAGCGCCACGTTCGGCGTTTTTCCCTCGCATATAGAGGGCTGGGGCTACGGCGCCTCGGAATGTCTCGATTTCGGCGTTCCGGTCATCGTGTCGACGGCGCCGTCGCTGATCGAAGCGAGCGGCGGGCTGATGCCGGCGATCGATTCCGAAGACCAGGCCGGCTGGTACGCCGCCATCCGCAGGATGGCTGAGGATCATGCCTGGCGTTCCTCATTGGCGGAGCGCATCGCCCAAAACCATCGGCCGACGCCGGCGGCCGCCAGCTGGTCGGCCATCAAGGCCGGCCTGAAAGAGAGCGCGTCCCGGCGTTCGTAGGGTTACGAAGGCCGCTTCTTCGGCTTCTTGTGCTTCGGCGGGCCGGCATTGTCGAACTTCGGCTTGCCCGGCTTTTTCGCCCACGGCTTTGCCTCATGCGCGGCTGCCGGGCGCTGGTCGACCGAGGCCGGTGCGCGCTTCTCGAATTTGCGCTTCGGCGCGTTCGGGTCGAATGGCGCCTTGCCGCGATGCGGCTTCTTGTCGGGGCTGGGCGGCTGATAGCCGGCCCGCGACAGGTCCGGCGTGCCGTCGAGCCGCTTGACCACGATATTGCCCTGCAGTTTGCGGTCGGGCCCGATGGCGGCGAGAAAACGGTCGGCCCAGTCCGCGGCGATCTGCACGAAGGTTTCTTCCGGCTGCATCTTGATGGCGCCGATCTCGCGCTTCGAGATGCTGCCGGTGCGGCACAGCATCGGGATCAGCCAGCGCGGCTCGGCATTCTGCCTCCGTCCGACCGACAGCGAGAACCAGACGCTGGCGCCGAAATCGTCACGGCGGCTCGGCGCCTCGTCGCGCTGGGCGAAATTTTCGCCGCCCGGTCTTTCGCGCGCCAGTCTTTCACGCGAAGGGGTGAACGGCGCGACGTCCATGAGATCCTCGGGCGCCGAGCGGCTGGCGCGGCACTGGCGCACGAAGGCGGCCGCCACCTGTTCGGGGCCATGCTTGGCGAGAAGCGCGTCGATGAAAGCGCGCTCATCGTCCCTCACCGGCTCGTCGAAGGCCGGATCGGCGAGGATGCGCTCGTCGTCGCGGCGCATCACATCGTCGGCGGAGGGCGGGCTCGCCCAGGTCGCCTTGAGGCCGGCGTTCTGCAACAGCCGCTCGGTGCGCCTGCGGGCGCTGCCCGGCACGATCAGTGCGCTGACGCCCTTGCGCCCGGCGCGGCCGGTGCGGCCGCTGCGGTGCAGCAGCGTTTCGGGATTGGTCGGCAGGTCGGCGTGGATGACCAGTTCGAGGTTGGGCAAGTCGATGCCGCGCGCCGCGACGTCGGTGGCGATGCAGACTTTTGCGCGGCCGTCGCGCATCGCCTGCAGCGCGTGGCTGCGCTCGTTCTGGCTGAGCTCGCCCGAAAGGGCGACGACGGAAAAATTGCGGTTGTTGAAACGTGCGGTCAGGTGATTGACGGCGGCGCGCGTGTTGCAGAACACCAGCGCGTTCTTGGCCTCGTAGAAACGCAGCACGTTGATGATGGCGTTCTCGCGGTCGGCCTGGGCGACGTTGAGCGCCCGGTATTCGATGTCGAGATGCTGCTTTTCCTCGCCGGCAGCGGAGATGCGCACGGCATCGCGCTGATAGCCTTGCGCCAGCGTGGCGATGGAGCGTGGCACGGTGGCCGAGAACATCAGCGTTCGGCGTTCGGCCGGCGCGGCATCGAGGATGAATTCGAGGTCCTCGCGAAAACCGAGATCGAGCATCTCGTCGGCCTCGTCGAGCACCACCGCCTTCAGCGCCGACATGTCGAGCGAGTTGCGCGTGATGTGGTCGCGCAGGCGGCCGGGCGTGCCGACGACGATATGGGCGCCACGCTCCAGCGCGCGCCGCTCGGTACGCATGTCCATGCCACCGACGCAGGACGCCACCGTGGCGCCGGTCGGCTCGTAAAGCCATTCGAGTTCACGCGTCACCTGCAGCGCAAGCTCGCGCGTCGGCGCCACCGCCAAGGCCAGCGGCGCCGTGGCCGGGCCAAAACGCTCGGCGCCGTCGAGAAGCGTCGGCGCCATGGCAAGGCCGAAGGCCACGGTCTTGCCGGAGCCGGTCTGCGCCGACACCAGCGCATCGGCCTGGCCGAGTTCCAGCACCGCCTTCTGCACCGGCGTCAGTTCGGAATAGCCGCGTTTTTCCAGCGCCTGTGCCAGCGCCGGGACGATACCTTCAAAGTTGGACATCTCGCTCTTTCGGAATTCAGGGTTCTGCGCTCATCATGGAGCACATCGGGGCCGGCGCCGCGCCAGCCCAACAATCTTGGCCGTTCGTACTTCCTGCCGCCGCTCTTGTACAGGGCGCGCCATGAAGGCCATGCGCCGCGCCGCGCATTGACTCCTGCCGCAAACCGCGTAAAAGCCCGCTTCGAACGGGATCGTTTTTCGATGCGCGGCCTTTTGATGGCTCTTCTTGCATTCGATGCCCCCAGCCGCAATGCGAACCATTGGGCCGGGCGCGTCGGCGCGTCCCCTCGTTCCAGCAAAACCACGGCCAAGAAAACCACCACCAAAACGTTGTGATTCCCTTGGCCTAACCACCCTCTCCCGGGTCCGGCCCGGGGGACGGAACCCGCATTGGCCGGCGGGTTTTCTCCAAAAACCAAGCGGAGAGGGACAGGAGATCTTTATGAGTTTCAAGGTTGCAGTCGTCGGCGCCACGGGCAATGTGGGCCGGGAAATGCTCAACATACTGGAAGAGCGCGGCTTTCCGGTAAGCGAAGTGGTGGCGCTGGCGTCGCGGCGCAGCCAGGGCACGGAAGTGTCGTTCGGCGACCGCACGCTGAAGGTCAAGGCGCTCGACCAGTATGATTTTTCCGACACCGACATCTGCGTCATGTCGGCCGGCGGCAATGTCTCCAAGGAATGGTCGCCGAAGATCGGCAAGCAGGGCTGCGTCGTCATCGATAATTCGTCGGCCTTCCGCTACGACCAGGGCGTGCCGCTGATCGTGCCGGAAGTGAACCCGGACGCGATCTCGCTGTTCACGCGCAAGAACATCATCGCCAACCCGAACTGCTCGACCGCGCAGCTGGTCGTGGCACTGAAGCCGCTGCATGATTTCGCCACCATCAAGCGCGTCGTCGTCGCCACCTACCAGTCGGTGTCGGGCGCCGGCAAGGAAGGCATGGACGAGCTTTTCACCCAGACCCGTGCGGTGTTCGTCGCCGACCAGGTCGACGTCAAGAAGTTCACCAAGCGCATCGCCTTCAACGTCATTCCGCATATCGACGTCTTCCTCGACGACGGCTTCACCAAGGAAGAGTGGAAGATGGTCGCCGAGACCAAGAAGATGCTCGACCCCAAGATCAAGCTGACGGCGACCTGCGTGCGCGTGCCGGTGTTCATCGGCCATTCGGAAGCGGTCAACATCGAGTTCGAGAAGCCGATCACCGCCGACGAGGCACGCGACATCCTGCGCGACGCGCCGGGCTGCCAGGTCTTGGACAAGCGCGAGGACGGCGGCTACATCACGCCGCTGGAATCGGCCGGCGAGGACGCCACCTTCATCTCGCGCATCCGCGAGGATTCCACCGTCGACAACGGCCTGTCGATGTGGGTCGTCTCCGACAATCTGCGCAAGGGCGCGGCGCTCAACGCGGTGCAGATCGCCGAGCTCCTCGTCGAACGCGGCCTGATCCAGCCGAAGAAGAAGGCGGCCTGACGGCGGTTCTTTTCTCGCTCACGGGCCGTATCGCCGCTGCCGCGGCTGGCCCTGCGCGGGCGCGCCGGACGACCGGCGGCCCGCGGTCGCGGGCTTAGGGCACCTTTTCCTTCTCCCACACGGGGAGAAGGGAAAGCCCGCACCTGCCCCTCGGATTGAGCTTACTCTATGAACGGTGCTCGGCCTGTCACGCTGCGCCCGGCCACCGGCTCAGATGCCGCTGCCATTGCCCGGCTTATGCGAGCGTCGCTCAACGCTTTCGACTGGATGCCGGTCATCCATACGCCGGCCGAGGACCTCGCCTTCCTCCGCGACATCGTGCTGCCACGGCAGCAGGTGACGGTCGCCGAAGCCGGCAGCGAGATTGCCGGCTTCATTGCCGTCAACGGCGATTGGGTGGAGCAGCTCTACCTCGACCCGGCCTGGACGGGACAAGGCATAGGCAGCCGGCTGCTGATCGACGCGACCGCTGCTTTGCCGGTTACGAAACTCCATTGCTTCCAGGCCAACACCGGCGCCCGGCGCTTCTATGAGCGCCATGGGTTCCGCGCGGAAGCGTTGGGCGACGGCACCACCAACGAAGAAGGCCTGCCGGATATTCTGTATGTACGCGGGCGTTGATTTCAGCCGGCACTGTCCTTGGCCAGCTCATGAAGCAGCCCCAGCGCCTCCTCCGCCCGCTCCGCCGGCACGAACAGGTGATCATGGTAGAACGCCGAGACCGGATTGACGCCCATGCCGGCGGCGGCGAGCCGTGTGGTGATGGCGGCGAGGAAGCCGACGGCTTCCAGCGATGAGTGGATGTTCAGCGTGATCATCCGGCAGCGGAACGAAGCGACCAGTCCGGCTGCCTTTGCCGCGTCCTCGGTCATGATCAGCGTCGTGCCCTCTCGCTCGCGAAACAGCATCACCGGGTCGAGGTTCTTCGGCTGGGCAACTCCAGGCGCCAGCGTGGCGAAGACATGGATGCCGTCGAGCAATTCCGGCGTCATCGACGCCAACAATGTCTTCAGATCGGTCTCGCCGGTCATTTCTCTCGCCTGAACTGGGATGGGCAACAGGCTTCTCAATATCCGCAACCGGCACATGCTGATAGTCCGCACCGCGCACGACATGGCGATGTCGCTGGCGGCCGGGCTTGCGGATCTGTCGCATCGCACAATAGAGCAGCTCAGGGCCGACGCCGGCCCGTGAAAGGCCGTCCATGCCGGCGGAAAGTTCTATTTTTCGCAGCAGTACAGAACCGCGATTAGTTGGCGGGACAGAGGATCGCGACGGAAGGCCTTCGTTGCACCGGCGCCAAAAAGAATCCGACCGTGTCGGATCGCCGCCTCATGCCGCGTCCTTGGTTCGACCCCGGCGAAAGGGGTTCGAACCATCAGGGAGGAACACCGATGAGCATTTCCGAAACCGCGCCTGCCTCGTCCGGCGCCTTGTGGACCGGCCGCGTGCTCAGCGGCCTCATCATCCTGTTCATGGTCTTCGACGGCGCCATCAAGCTGCCGCCGCTCGACATCGTCACCCAGACCATGGTGCCGCTCGGCTGGCCGGCCGACGCCAATGTCGCGCGCCTGCTCGGCGTCATCGGCCTGGTCTCGACGGCGCTCTACGCCTGGCCGCGCACTTCGGTGCTCGGCGCCATCCTGCTCACCGCCTATATGGGCGGCGCCATCGCTACAAAGCTGCGCATCGATAGCCCGCTGTTCTCCCACACACTGTTTGGCGTCTATCTCGGCATCATCCTGTGGGGCGGTCTCTATCTGCGCGACCCCAAGGTGCGCGCACTGATCCCGTTCAGCCGATAGTCTCATTGTTCTGACGCAATTCCGGAGGGAAACCGCTTCACACTTTTCCTGAAATTGCTTTGAGGAGAGAAAAATGTTCAGCACCATCCTCATCATCCTGGTCGTCTTCATCGCCGCCGTCCTCATCTACGCCGCGACACGGCCCAATGATTTCGTCACCACCCGCACGGCCACCATCAAGGCTGCGCCGGAGGCGATCTTCCCGCTGATCAACGATCTCAGCCGCTGGCCGACATGGTCGCCCTACGAAAAGCTCGACCCCAACATGAAGCGCACGGTCTCGGGCGCGCAAAGCGGCAAGGGCGCCGTCTATGCCTGGGAAGGCAATGGCAAGGCCGGCAAGGGGCGCATGGAGATCGTCAATTCGGTGCCGTCCTCGCTGATCTCGCTGAAGCTCGATTTCGAGAGGCCGTTCCGGGCCAACAACAGCGTCGATTTTTCGCTTAGGCCATCGGGCGACGCCACAACCGTCACCTGGGCGATGCGCGGCGCAAGACCGTTCATCGCCAAGCTGATGGCCCTATTCATGGACTTCGACAAGCTGATCGGCAAGGATTTCGAGGCCGGCCTGGCCAAACTGAAGCAGACAACGGAGCAACAAAGACTAACAATTTCAAAATCTTGATCGCAAGTGCCGAAACCGTCGTCGACGCTAAGCCGGCCAATCGTCACTCTCCCAGGGATCAAATCAGCCGCACGCGAGTTAACGAAATGGCGGCGAGGACGGCGATCCGCGTGAGAGAGAGGATTTCATAATGAAGAAGGCGATTACCATTCTGGTGCTGACGATGGCGTTGGGCGCGTGTTCGCAGACGGAAAAAGGCGCTGCTGTAGGCGGCCTTGGTGGCGCCGCGGTCGGCGCGGCCGTGGCTGGGGATCCGGTCCAGGGCGCTGTCGTCGGAGGCGCGGTTGGCGCCGTGGCGGGTGCCCTGATCGGCCACGCCAGCGAAAGTGGCCAGTGCCGCTACCGCGACCGCAATGGCCGTGTCTATGTCGACCGCTGCCCAAGCGGCTATTGAGCGGCGGGCAGCACTGAAGACAGCAAAACGGCGGGCGCAGGCTCGCCGTTTTCGTCTGAAAATGCCTACAACAGGTCCCGGATCAATTTCCAGGCGTCGCGGCCGAGACGCGCATCGGCCTGATCATTGCCGCCATGGGCGTGCAATGCGGACCGTGGGGTGGTTTCACCCGGCAAGAGAATGCGGTGGCCGGCATCGGGGTTTGAGACGAGGCGGGTGGCCTTTCCGGCATCTTCTCGACGCCGAACAATCGATCGGGCAAAGTCGAGCGAGGGCCACAGCGCGTCGTCGCTGCCCGCGACCAGCACAAGCTGCGCCGAGATAGCCTCGACGGGAATGGCGGCCTTGTCGGCCTCCTGCTTGAAGCTTGCCAGGCAATGCTCGAATAGCCCCCTGTAGGACACAAGGCCATCGACATGGCTCGCGCGCCAGTTCGGCTCGGTCGGAACGAACGGGAGCGGCACCCCCTTCAGCGTCCATGACGATCGCTCGGGCCAGCTGGTGCCGTCGCGGCCCGGCCCGATATTGCCCCACATCACCGATGTCGGGCTGATCGCGGCCACGGCGTCGATGCGCGGGTCGTGCGCCGCCGCAAGCAAGGCCGCCTCGGCGCCTTTGGACGTGCCGACATAGACGATGCGCCGGCAGCCCAGCCCGACAAAATGGTCGGTCGCGGCGAAAAAAATCTCCAGAGGGATTTCACATATGCCGGGGACCTGGCCTTCGCCGCCGAACCACTGCAGAGCTAGAGCGGATGCGCCCTCGCCGGCAAACAGCCGTGCGCGGGCGACGTCGACACGGCCGCTGGATCCGCTCAGCACCACGACGCCCGTCGTGGCGTCGGCGCATCGCAGCAGCGTTCCGGCAACGCGGCCGGACAGGATTTCTTCCGTGACTGGCCGTTCGCCCATCCGTTCCATCCGATACCGCCATGGCACGGGCGCACAATAGCAAAACGGCGGGCACCGGCCCGCCGTTTTGTCGATGCGATGAAGCGATCTTATTCGGCGGTGGCGGCTTCCGCCTCGGCCGGCGCGGCAGCGGCCGCAACGGCGGCGGCAGCGTCTTCCTGCGCCTTCTTCAGCAAAGCGGCGCGTTCCTGCGCCTTCTTGCCCGGCTCGGCCTTCTTCGGGTTGGAGCGGGCGTCGCGCTTGGCAAGGCCGGCCTCGTCGAGGAAGCGCAGCACGCGGTCGGTCGGCTGGGCGCCGTGCGACAGCCAGTGCTTGACGCGGTCGGCGTCGACCTTGACGCGCTCGCCGTCCTTCGGCAGCAGCGGGTTCCACGAGCCGAGCGACTCGATGAACCGGCCGTCACGCGGCGAACGGGCGTCGGCGACGACGACGTGGTAGTAAGGACGCTTCTTCGAGCCCGCACGGGCCAGTCTGATCTTCAGTGCCATTTCTTATCTCCTAAAAGCTCTGATTTCGTTGATATGGTTCGGCTAAATCTTTGTTTTCAGCCGGTTTTCGTCACGCCGTTGGCAGCGGCGATCTGTTCGTGGTGGCGGATCACTTCGCGGACGACGAAGTTGAGGAATTTCTCCGCGAAATCGGGATCGAGATGCGCGTCGTTGGCCAGCTGGCGCAGACGGGCGATCTGCTGCTGCTCGCGCGCCGGGTCGGCCGGCGGCAGGCCATGCTCGGCCTTCAGCACGCCGACCGCCTTGGTGCAGCGGAAGCGCTCGGCCAGCATGTGGATGAGGGCGGCGTCGATGTTGTCGATCGATGCGCGATAGCCGGCCAGGATGGTGCGGGCGTCGGCCATGTCCTTTTCTTCGTTCATCCGTATTCTCACTTCTTCTTGCCAAGGCCCGGCAGTCCGCCTCCGCCGAGGCCGGGAAGCCCCGGAAGTTTCATGCCGCCGGGCAGGCCTGGCAGGCTGCCGCCAGGAAGTCCGCCGGGCATGCCCTTCATGCCGCCGAGGCCGGCGGCCTGCGCCTGCTTCTGCAGGGCTTCGAGCTGCTTGGGGTCCATCTTGGAGAGATCGGGCATGCCGCCCATGCCGCCGGGCATCATGCCGCCCCCCAAACCACCAAGCCCCATCTTGGAGGCAAGGCCGCCCATCATGCCGCGCATCAGGCCGCCGCCTTTGCCCTTGCCGCCCATCGCCTTCATCATGTCGGCCATGCCGCGATGCATCTTCAACAGCTTGTTGATCTCGGCGGCGTCGGTGCCGGAGCCGGCGGCGATGCGCTTCTTGCGCGAGTGTTTGAGAATATCGGGATTGGCGCGCTCGGCCTTGGTCATCGAGGAGATGATGGCGAGCTGGCGGCCGAACATCCTGTCGTCGAGGCCGGCGGCGGCCATCTGGTCCTTCATCTTGCCCATGCCGGGCATCATGCCCATGATGCCGCCCATGCCACCCATTTTCGACATCTGCTGAAGCTGCTGGGCGAGGTCGTTCAGGTCGAACTTGCCCGACTGCATCTTCTTGGCCATCGCCGCCGCTTGCTCGGCGTCGATGTTCTCGGCGGCCTTCTCGACCAGCGAGACGATATCGCCCATGCCGAGGATGCGGTCGGCGATGCGCTTGGGGTGGAACTCCTCCAGCCCGTCCATCTTTTCGCCGGTGCCGATCAGCTTGATCGGCTTGCCGGTGACGGCGCGCATCGAAAGCGCGGCACCGCCGCGGCCATCGCCGTCCATGCGGGTCAACACCAGGCCGGTGATGCCGACGCGCTCGTCGAAGCTTTTCGCCAGGTTGACGGCGTCCTGGCCGGTCAGCGAATCGGCGACCAGCAGGATCTCGTGCGGGCTCGACACCTTCTTGATGTCGGCCATCTCGACCATCAGCGGCTCGTCGATATGGGTGCGGCCGGCGGTGTCGAGGATGACGACGTCATGGCCACCGAGCTTGGCGGCCTGCACGGCGCGCTTGGCGATGTCGACGGGGTTCTGGCCAGCAATGATCGGCAGCGTCGCGACCTTGGTCTGCTCGCCGAGCTGGCGCAGCTGCTCCTGCGCGGCGGGCCGCCGCGTGTCGAGCGAGGCCATCAGAACCTTCTTGTTCTGGCGCTCGGTCAGCCGCTTGGCGATCTTGGCCGAAGTGGTCGTCTTGCCGGAGCCCTGCAGGCCGACCATCATGATAACGACGGGGGCCGGCGCATTGAGGTCGATGGCGACGCCCTCGGCGCCCAGCATGTCGACCAGCTCGTCATGGACGATCTTGACCACCATCTGGCCGGGCTTGATCGACTTCAGCACCGCGGCGCCGACAGCCTTCTCGCGCACCTTGTCGGTGAAGGAGCGCACCACTTCGAGCGCCACGTCGGCCTCGAGCAGCGCACGGCGCACCTCGCGCAGCGCCGCCGAGACATCAGCCTCGGAAAGCGCGCCGCGGCCGGTCAGGCCGTTCAGGATGGAGCCAAGACGCTCCTGCAGCGATTCAAACATATTGCGTCCTTCGATCTCGGTTCATTCGACCCGAGAGGTAATGCGTTCGCGCCAACTGTCCAAGCAAAAGCAAAGCCCAAAACCAAAAAGCACCCGGGGGCGCATTGCGCTGCCGGGTGTTGGCCTCCAGGATCTCTTTACAGCACCACCTCAAAGAGGCTTCGGCGTCCTGGTCGGCTTGCTCGGAGGGATACTCGTCGCGGAATTCGAGGCGTGTAGACAGGAAATCGGCGGCGGAGTCAAGACAAGGGCCGGGTCGCGCTGTTGCTTGTGTCGCAATCAGGCGGCGCTTTTGGCGGAACCTCGGCGCAGCCCCTCATCTGCCTGCCGGCATCTTCTCCCCGTATAGTGACGGGGAGAAGGATCCCGTCGCAAAGGGTGGCGCTTCCCAATACAGGCACCCTGTTGCCGCGACCGCGACCGCCGTCAACGCACCACGTACATGATGCGCCGCGTCTGCGGGTCGATCAGCGCCGGCTGACCGTTCACATAGACATAGCGGTAGTTGTAGTCCGGAATCTCGCGCAGCTCGACCGTGTCGGGCAGGGTCGCGCCGGTCACCACCTCGCCGTCGAGATAGACGGGGTCGAGGCGATGGGTGTCGACATAGGTGCGGACCTCGGCCGGAGGCGGAGGAAAGGCGTCCTCGTCCGGCTGGCCGGCGACAATCGCCCCGGTATAGTCGGTCGAATAATTGCCGATGTCTTCCGGCGGCGAGACGATTGCCACGCTGGAGCCGTGCGGACGCTGCGTCAGGATCACCCGGCTGCCGCTGAAATCGGCCGTTACATAGTCGGAATAGACCCAGCCCTGGCCGCCGGCTTCGGCGATGGTGCACCATTTGCTGTTTTCGATACAGCCATTGAGCGTCGCGGACTGGCCGGCGGCGAGCACGCCGATGACAGGATATTGCGGACCGGGCCCGGCGCGCACGTTGAGATCGGTGACGGCCGAGACGGCGGTGTCGGCAAAGGCGGCGCCCGACATCACGGTCATCATCCCGGCGATTGCGGGCAACAAGACGGATTTCATGGCTTCACTCCGTTTTCATGGTCCCTCGGCGGTGAAAACGGGGCAGCGGCGCATGCGTTCCGGCTAAAACGCCTGCGCCAACTCACGATTTGTTCCCACGTCTTTCGGCAGGCCGGTCAAAAGCTCGTGAACGAAGGCCAGTTTTCGCGCCGTCACGTCCGAAATGACGAAGGGATAGAGGTCGGGCAGGCCCATGCAGCGGTTGATCGAATTGGAGGCTTCCGACAGCACCAGCCAGCGGGCAAGGATCTTTTCGAAGGGCTCGGGCGCGTTGGCAGGTTCCGAAGGGGCCGCCTGCAGTTCGCCGCCGGTGTCGCCTCGCGGCAAGTCATTGGCTTCCACCGTCTCCAGCCGGCCGAGCGGGAAGTTCAGCGCGTGGACCATCTCCAGCGTGTCGGTGATGTGCAGATGGTGGGCCCAGGTCTCGGCCCAGTCCTCCCAGGGATGCGAGGTGGCGTAGGCCGAGATGTGGTTTTGCTGCCAGTCGGGCGCGGCACCGTTCGCGTAGTAGGTCTTCAGCGCCTGTTCGTAATCGGCGCGATCGTCGCCGAACAAAGTGCGGAAAGCGTCCAGCCTTTGCGGATCGTCACGGATCAGGCGATCCCAGTAATAGTGGCCGAGCTCGTGGCGGAAATGGCCGAGCAGCGTCCGGTAATTCTCACCCATCTCGACGCGACGCTTCTCGCGCTCGGCTGAATCGGCCTCGGCGACGTTGAGCGTTATCAGGCCATTGTCATGGCCGGTCAGGATGCGTTCGCCGCCCGGCCCGCCGCCGATCGGATCGGCGAGGAAGTCGAAGGCGAGGCCCACCTCGTCCGCAGGCGCCTGTTTGGGCGCCACCGGCAGGCCGAAGGCGAGCAGCGAATAGATGGCGCGCTTCTTGGCCGCCTCGACCCGGATCCAGCGTCGGCGGTTGCCGTCGACGGAAAGATCGGGGATCAGCTGGTTCAGCCCGCAGGCGCGGCAAAACCCATGTCCCGGTTCGGCCATCCAGTTGCAGGCGCATTCATCGGCATTGGTGCACTGGAAGATGCCGTCGGCGCCCGACAGGGCGAAGCGGGCATGCTCGGGATCGTAGAGCACGAGGCTGGAGCAATTCAGGCACTGCGCATTCTCGAAGTAGAGACGATGGCCGCAATGCGGGCAGTCGAACAGTTTCATGTCGGCCTCAAAACCTCAGAGCCAGCGGGCGGCAGGTGCCCAACGCCGAGCGCCGGCCGCCGTTCCGCCTATGTCGATGATGTTTCGCCGCATGCGGCCCATGGCACGCAGGGTCCTGGCCGTGGCAAGCCCCGCCGCGCCGTCGCCGATGATCACGCCGCCTATGCCGAAAGGCACACCGAAATGCCGGGCGCTGGCACAGGCACGGCCGCCGATGCGACATCAACGTCTTCCATGGTTATTTCGACCCCGCCACAATAATCACTTGATCGTAGGCAAATTCCCCGGCATTCGCCAGCATCGTGCCGCGGACGGTGACAAATGCACGTTTCGCTGGCAAATTCGCTGATGGGACGTGAATCAGGCAACCAGGAGAACAAAATGGCATTTCTTGCCAAGGGTAGGATTTTAGCGGCCGCGGTGGTGGCGGTGCTTGGGCTGGCGACGGGCGCACAGGCGGCGGCGAGCTGTGGCAGCACCGGTGCCGGCTTCGACGCCTGGAAACCGGGCTTCGCCGCACAGGCCAAGTCCGAAGGTGTCGGCGCCAAGGGTCTGGCCGCTTTGGCTGGCGCCACTTACGCGACAAAGACAATCTCCGTCGATCGCGGTATCCACAAGGCGTTCAGCGGCTCGGTGGATGCCTTCATGAAGCGCCGTGGCGGCGAGGCGATCATTTCCAAGGGCCGTTCGCTGAAAAAGGCGAACGCGGCGCTTTTCAGCCAGATCGAAAGCAATTACGGCGTGTCGCCCGGTGTGTTGCTGGCCATCTGGGGCATGGAGACCGGCTTCGGTTCGTCCATGGGCAACCAGAATACGGTCTCGGCCATTTTGACGCTTGCCTATGATTGCCGCCGCCCGGAATTCTTTCATCCGCATGCCATTGCGGCGCTGAAGCTGGTCGATCGCGGCGCCTTGAGCGCCTCGTCGGTCGGCGCCGCGCATGGCGAGATCGGCCACACGCAGTTCCTGCCCGGGAATGTCCTGAAATATGGCGTGGGCAGCGGCAACCTGCGCGACAAGGCCACCGCGCTGGCGTCCACCGCCAACTTCCTCAAGGCCCATGGCTGGCGGCGGGGCGCGAGCGCGGCGGACAATGTCGGCGCAATTGCCGGCTGGAACGACGCCAACGTCTACCAGCAGGCCATCGTGCGCATCGCCACGGCGATCGACGGCGACTGATTGAAGTCCAACTCTTTGTTTTGAGGCAATTCCGGACGGAAAACCGCTTCACGCTTTTCCTGAGGGTGCTCTGTTCGACAAAAGCCCGGCCATGCGCCGGGCTTTTGTGTTGGTGGAAGTCCCCTACTTCGTCATCAACTCTGAGGAATGGCGGCGTCCCTGAGCCTAGCGTTTAAGGTGACGACGATCTTTCGCATGACGGCAGCGATGGCCACCATTGGCTTTTTGCCGTTGGTGATGAGGCGTTTGTAGAAGGTTGCGAACTCACCCCTTCCGGCAGCGGCGTGCAATGCGGGCATGTAGAGCATGCTCCTGATCTCGGGTCGATATCAGCCCTTGCGGTTGCGCGCGGCCAGCGTGCGCAGCCTCAGCGCATTGAGCCGGATGAAGCCGGCGGCATCCTTCTGGTCATAGGCTCCGCGGTCATCCTCGAAGGTGACCAGCGCGTCCGAATAGAGCGTCTTCTTCGACTTGCGGCCGGTGACCATGACGTTGCCCTTGTACAGCTTCAGCCGCACGGTGCCTTCGACGTCTTCCTGGCTCTTATCGATCATCGCCTGCAGCATCAGGCGTTCGGGCGAGAACCAGAAGCCGTTGTAGATGAGCTCGGCATAGCGCGGCATGAACTCGTCCTTGAGGTGCGCGGCGCCGCGGTCGAGCGTGATCGATTCGATGGCGCGGTGGGCCACGATCAGGATGGCGCCGCCGGGCGTCTCGTAGACGCCGCGCGATTTCATGCCGACGAAGCGGTTCTCGACCAGGTCGAGCCGGCCGATGCCATTGTCGCGGCCAAGATCGTTGAGAGCGGCCAGCATGGTCGCCGGCGACAGCTTCTTGCCGTTGAGCGCGATCGGATCGCCCTTCAGGAATTCGATCTCGATCTCGGTGACCTTGTCCGGCGCGTCCATCGGTGAGACGGTGCGCTGGTGGACGAATTCCGGCGGCTCGCTCCAGGGATCTTCCAGCACCTTGCCTTCGGAAGAGGAGTGCAGCAGGTTGGCGTCGACCGAGAACGGCGCCTCGCCCCTTTTGTCCTTGGCCACCGGGATCTGGTGCTGCTCGGCGAAGTTGATCAGGTCGGTGCGCGACTTGAACGACCAGTCGCGCCACGGCGCGATGACCTTGATGTCAGGGTTCAGCGCATAGGCCGACAGCTCGAAACGCACCTGGTCGTTGCCCTTGCCGGTGGCGCCATGCGCGATCGCATCGGCGCCGGTTTCCCTGGCGATCTCGACGAGGTGCTTGGAGATCAGCGGCCGCGCGATCGAGGTGCCGAGCAGATAGGTGCCTTCGTAGACGGTGTTGGCGCGGAACATCGGGAAGACGAAATCGGCGACGAACTCCTCGCGCACATCGACGATGCGGATGTCCTTGATGCCCATCATCTCGGCCTTCTTGCGTGCCGGCTCCAGCTCGCCGCCCTGGCCGAGATCGGCGGTGAAGGTGACGACTTCGGCACCGAGTTCGGTCTGCAGCCATTTCAGGATGATGGATGTGTCGAGGCCGCCGGAATAGGCGAGCACGACTTTCTTGACGTCTTTGGTCTTGGACATTTCTGCTCCGTCGGTGGCAGACGCCTGGGCAAGGGCGTCACGCATTGTCGGAGCGCCTTTTAGCAGGAACGGCAAAGCGAGCAAGCAGGCGCGGCGCCAGACTGCTGATCCAGCGCGCGGCGAGGGCATGGAACCGCCTCAGGCTTTTCGCTGGCGCGGTCCTCAGTTCGCGACCAAGCCCCCGGGAAAACAACCTGCCACAATCATGGGCTGCATTTATGCGCCGGATTTAAGCAAGTTTTCACGTCCTGCCGCTAAAGCAGCGACACGGAACTGCCCTGGCCACGCAACGGGTGGCCAAGCGGCTTTTGCCTGCTCATTGCGGGTGTCTCGGACTTGGACCATTCCTGATGCGCGTCATATCATGCATCGTCACGGAGCATAATCTGTGGCTCGTCCTGCTGGCGGCGCTGATGTGCGTCACCGGCTGCTGGGTGACGATCGGCCTGCTGGACCGCGCCAGGAGAACCGTCGGCGTGCAGATGCGGGGATGGCTTTTCCTGACCGCGGTCGCGGCCGGTTCCTCGATCTGGTGCACGCATTTCATCGCCATGCTGGCCTATCAGCCCGGCGCGCCGATCACCTTCGATCCGGCGCTCACCATGATCTCCCTGGTCATCGCCATGGTCGGCACCGGGGTGGGCTTCGGTCTTGCGCTCGACAAAGGCCGCGGCCTGGCGCCGGAATGGGGCGGATGCCTTGTCGGGCTGGCGATCTCGGCCATGCACTATACCGGCATGATGGCCTATCACGTGGCCGGCATCGTCGAATGGGACGCCGGCTACGTCGTCGCTTCGGTGCTGATCGCGATGGCATTCTCCTCCGTGGCGGTCGGCCATGCGATGCGCCGGCCGTACCGCTGGTCGCACTATGTCGGCATCGGCCTTCTGGTGCTGGCGATCGTCGGCCTGCATTTCACGGCAATGGCGGCGGTGGCGGTGACGCCGCTTTCCTTCATCACCACGGGCACCAATCCCGACATCCTGGAAGCCATGGCCGTCGCGGTCGCCGTGGTCGGCCTGATCGTCGCCGCCACCGGGTTCGCCAGCTATCTGATCGACGAACGCGGCCGGCTCGAGAGCTTCGAGCGGCTGCAGCATCTTGCCCTCAACGACTCGCTCACCGGCCTTGCCAACCGGGTCTCCTTCAACGACCGCCTCGACCATGAGATCGAGCGGGCGCGCGAGGAACGGGACACGATGACCGCCGTGATCGTCATCGACCTCGACCGGTTCAAGGAAATCAACGACCTCAGGGGACACGCGGCCGGCGACCAGGCGCTCAAGATCATTGCCCGCAGGCTGGCGAAGCTGGCCGGCGACGGCGAGTTCGTCGCCCGGCTCGGCGGCGACGAATTTGCCGCCATCAAGCGCTTCAAGGACCAGAACGACCTGCTCGGCCTGGTGTCGCGGCTGGAGAAATCATTGTTCGAGCCGTTGCGGATCGACGATTTCGAGAGCGTTACCGGCGCCAGCATCGGGGTTGCCGTCTATCCGCGCGACGGGGCCGACCGGGAGAGGCTGGTCAGCAATGCGGATCTGGCCATGTACCGGGCCAAGAACGACGTGACGCGGGCCGTCTGCTTTTACGAATCGGCGATGGACGAGACGGCGCGGGCGCGCCGGGCGCTGGCGACCGACCTTCGTCAGGCGATCGACCATGGCGAACTCTCGCTGCACTATCAGGTGCAGACCTCGGTGCAGACCGGCGCCACGTGCGGCTACGAGGCGTTGCTGCGCTGGACGCACCCCGTGCACGGCATGGTTCCGCCCGCCGAATTCATTCCGATCGCCGAGGAGAACGGTTCCATCCTGGCGATCGGCGAATGGGTGCTGCGCACCGCATGCCGCCAGGCCGCCTCCTGGGACAATGGCCACAAGATCGCGGTCAATCTGTCGCCGGTGCAGTTCGCCCATGCCGATCTCGCCACGCTCGTCCACCAAATCCTGGTCGAGACCGGCCTGTCGCCGAAGCGTCTCGAGCTCGAGCTGACCGAATCGACGATCGTCGCCGACAAGGTGCGCACGCTGCACGTGCTGCGCCAGATCAAGGCGCTGGGGGTGACGATCGCGATCGACGATTTCGGCACCGGCTATTCCTCGCTCGACACGCTGCGCTCGTTCCCGTTCGACAAGATCAAGCTCGACCGCTCCTTCATGGCCGATGTCGAGCGCAGCCCCCAGGCCAAGGCGATCATCCGCGCGGTGCTGGCGCTGGGGCGCAGCCTCGACATTCCCGTGCTTGCCGAAGGCGTCGAGACCGATGTCCAGCTCAGCATCCTGCAGGTCGAGGGCTGCAACGAGGCGCAAGGCTATTTCCTCGGCCGCCCCAAGCCGATCGATCAGATCGTGCTCATCGGCAGGCTTGACGGCCAGGACGGCCCGCCCACCTTCGAGGTGCCTGTCAGGGTGAGGACAGCCACCGGCTGACGCTCGCCGCCACGAGCGGGAACTGTCATTGCGGAAAGCGATTGCCTTGCTGGATCAACGCTTTATCTGGCGCCGGCACGGCGCATGCTATATAGGCCTATGCGTTTCCTGGGGCCTGCCATGTCCTTCATTCCCGACACCGCCACGCTGATCCAGTTCGCCATCGCCACCGTGATCCTGGCGATCACGCCCGGGCCCGACATGACCCTGTTCGTCTCGCGCACGCTGAGCCAGGGGCGCGCCACCGGCTTTGCCTCGATGGCCGGCGCGCTGTGCGGCACGCTGATCCACACCACGCTGGTGGTGGTCGGCGTCTCGGCGCTGATCGTCGCCTCGCCGATGGCCTTTTTCGTGCTGAAGATCTTTGGCGCCGGCTATCTCGTCTTCCTGGCCTGGCAGGCCATCGCCAAGGGCTCGGCCTTTTCGCCGGAAAAGAAGATAGGCCCGCAGATCTCGCTGCTGCGCAGCTGGGCGGCCGGGCTCGGCGTCAATTTGCTCAATCCCAAGATCATCCTGTTCTTCATGACCTTCCTGCCGCAGTTCGTCTCCGCGCATGACCCGAACGCGCCGGGAAAGCTGTTCTTCCTGGGCTCGATGTTCATCGTGCTGTCGATCCCGGTGACGGTGCCGATGGTGCTGGCGGCGGAGAAATTTTCCGCGGCGATGAAGGCCAGCCCGCGCGTCACGCGGGTGGTCGACTATCTCTTCGCCGGCGTGTTCTCGGCCTTCGCGCTCAAGATCCTGACGGCCCAGGCGAAGTAGGCGCGTTCGCCTCTTTCCACCAGTTTCCGGCCCAGCGCCCGGCGCTCAGCCAGTAGAAGATACCGCCGACTATGCCGCCGCCGATCACCGCCATGATGGCGCTGGCGTCGGTGATCGCGAAGGTGGACTCTTGGGCGTGGTCGACCAGGCCGAGGAAAACGCCCGCCACCACCGCGCCCGCCAGCGCGTAGTACAGCCAGTCGCGCCGGCCTAGGATTTCGGCAAGCAGGATGACGATCACCGCCGGCAGGAAAGCGAAATAGGCGACGAACAGAGCGACGAAGGGGATCGAGAAATACAGCGACGCCGTCGCCGTCGGGTATGTGTGGTCAGGCGTATAGCCGAGCGAGGCCAGGAACAGCACGTTGAGGAAGGCGCTCGCCGCCAGCGAGGCGACGGCATAGCCGAACAGGATCATGGCAAAGCGCACGAGATAGGCGACGAGACGGGTCATCCGGGATCCCGCGGCGTCAGACGGCCGGACTCGCGCCCGGCCAACAGCCAGTAGACCGAACCGGCGGCGGTGCCGGCCGTGGCCAGGAAGCCGAGAAAGCCTGGATTGAACACAAAGCCTCCGGCCGAGCCCGGGACAAGGACGCCAAAGGCGATGGAGGTGATCGCGCCCGTGACCGCGAAATAGAACCATCCCCGCAGCGAAAACCATTCGGCGACCAGGATCGCGGGCCCGACGATCAGCAGCGCGCAGACCGCCACGGTCAGCACGGCGAGCGGAAACGACCGCAGCCAGTCGAAGGTGAAGACCAGCGACCAGTTGCCGTACTCGATACCTTCCAGCAGCGTGATCAGCAGCACCGGCACCAGGATCGAGGTCAGCACACCGGCGATGTAACCGACGGCTATCATGGCGATACGTTTGAGCCCGACGACGAGACGGCTCACGCCTCCCCGTGCCCCGCGATCATCATGGCTTCCAGCGCCAGCCGGTCCACTTTTCGCATGCGCTCGGATTCCGATTTCAGCTGGCCGCAGGCGGCGAGGATGTCGCGGCCGCGCGGTGTGCGGATCGGCGAGGCATAGCCGGCATTGTTGATGTAGTCTGCGAATTTCTCGATCGTCTCCCAGTCCGAGCACTGGTAGTTGGTGCCCGGCCACGGGTTGAACGGGATCAGATTGATCTTGGCCGGAATGCCCTTGAGCAGCTTGATCAGGCCCTTGGCATCCTCGATGGAATCGTTGACGTCTTTCAGCATCACATATTCGAAAGTGATGCGCTTGGCGTTCGACAGGCCGGGATAGGCGCGGCAGGAGGCGATCAGTTCCTTCAGCGGATACTTCTTGTTGATCGGCACCAAGAGGTCGCGCAGATCGTCATTGGTGGCATGCAGCGAGATCGCCAGCATGACGCCGATCTCCTCGCCGGTGCGGAAGATTTCCGGCACGACGCCGGAGGTCGACAGCGTGATGCGCCGCTTCGACAGGGAAAGCCCGTCGCCGTCGGAAGCGATCAGCAGCGCCTTCTTCACAGCCTCGAAATTGTAGAGCGGCTCGCCCATGCCCATCATGACGATGTTGGACACTTTGCGGCCCTCGGCCGGCACGATGGCGCCGTCCGGCGTGTCGCGGTCGGGGAAATCGCCGAGCCGGTCGCGCGCGGTGAGCAGCTGGGCGAGAATCTCTTCCGCCGTCAAATTGCGCACCAGCTTCTGCGTGCCGGTGTGGCAGAAGGAGCAGGTCAGCGTGCAGCCGACCTGCGAGGAGATGCAAAGCGTGCCGCGGCCTTCCTCGGGAATATAGACGGTCTCGATCTCGACCGGCCGGCCGGCGCCGCGCGCCGGAAAGCGGAACAGCCATTTGCGGGTACCGTCGGAAGAAATCTGCTCCTCTACGATCTCGGGACGCGCGACGGTGAAATGCTTGTCGAGCTCGGCGCGCAGGTCCTTGGAGATGTTGAACATGCCGGCGAAGTCGGAGACGCCGCGCACATACATCCAGTGCCAGAGCTGCTGGGCGCGCATCCTTGCCTGGCGCTCCGGCACGATACCGGACGCGACGAGCGCCTCCGCGAGCTCGGCCCGCGTCAGGCCGATCAGCGACGGCTTCTCGGACGCGGCGCGGGCGCGCAACGCGTCACGGGCACCTTCAGTGGTGAGGTCGAAGGAAAGGGTCATGGTCGCACTGATATAAGCGTTTTGCGGCCGATTTCATTCATCGTGCCGGGAACTGAAGCGCGGCGCATAGCACAGGTTGAGCGCGGAGTCATGCAGTGCGCTTCATTGTATGATCGCCTGACCTTGAAGGTCGGCGCTGGCCTTCATTGCCCTGCCGGGCTTTCCTCCTCCTGTGCAGGGTTATGCCTGTCTTGCGGCGGCGGCGCGATTGACGAGCGGCTTCCCCCACTCCGTCGCTGCTTCGCAGCGCCACCCCTCCTCCCTCCGGAGGGAGAGGAAAGGCGCTGGCTGGAATCATTTCGCGCCCTTCCTCTGCCCCGTCGATCGGGGGAGAGGTGGCGAGCGAAGCTCGACGGAGTGGGGGTCGACCTTGCACCGAAGCAATGCTTCCGCCTGATTGGACGGCAGCCCCTATTGACCGATCACATGATCGTGTTCGCGTAACGATTCCCATCGCGCCTGCGAAGTCTGAATGGGGCGACTATGCCTCTACAAAATGGGAGTATGCAGAATGAACTCTATCAAGTTCGCCGTCATTGCCGGCCTCGTCGGCCTTTCCGCCTCGCAGGCATTTGCCGAAGACGCGATGGGCACGATGACCATGATGAAGGGTGGAGAAGTGATGGCGATCATGCCGGACGGGCATATGGGCACCATGATGCCGGATGCAAAGATGGGCGCCGAGATGATGAAGATGGCAAAGCCGATCAAGCACTGCATGATGATGATGACCGACGCCAAGGGCAAAGCCTACATGATCGATACGTCGACCAAGAAGGCTCAGGCCGAATGTGAAAAAATGGCCATGTGAGCCAGCCCGGATCCCGCCGGTGTACGCCGGCGGGATCCGACGCGTGGATCAGCCCCACAGGCTTGATCGGCTCCGTGGGTGTGCTAGGCCGGGCCACCACAATGAGGCGCGGATGGCCGGCATATCGCGAAAATACCCGATGTTGCGGCGCTCACAGGCGATGTGGGCCTCGCGGCGCGTCTGGCAGCCGCGGCTCGTCTTCTGGGCCGGCGCCATCTCGATCGGCCTGATCAGCGTGCTGTTCGCGATACTGGCCGACCGGGCGCAAGCGCTGTTTCACCTCGTCACCGGCAACGGTGGCGGCTGGCGTTTCTACCTGCCGTTGATCATAACGCCGCTCGGCTTCGTGCTCTGCGCCTGGCTTGCCCAGGCCTTTTTCCCCGGATCGCAGGGCAGCGGCATTCCGCAGGCGATCGCCGCTCGCCATTTGCGCGACGACGAGGATCGCGGTCATCTCCTTTCGCTTCGCCTGGCGGCAGGCAAGATCGTGCTTACCGTCATCGGCCTGTTCTGCGGCGCTTCGATCGGCCGCGAGGGTCCGACCGTGCAGGTCGGCGCCTCGCTGATGCTGCAGGCGGCGCGCTGGGGCGGCATGGCGCAGGCGCGCGGCCTGATCCTGGCCGGCTCGGCCGCCGGCATCGCCGCCGCCTTCAACACGCCGCTGGCCGGCATCGTCTTCGCCATCGAGGAGATGGGCCGCACCTATGAGGCGCGCACCAACGGGCTGGTGCTGACGGCGGTGATCCTGGCCGGCCTCGCCTCGCTCGGCCTGCTCGGCAATTACACCTATTTCGGCGTCTCGAAGGAAACCATCGCGTTTGCCGCCGACTGGCCGCTGGTGCTTGGCTGCGGCGTCATCGGCGGCGGCTTCGGCGCGCTGTTCTCGCTGCTGGCGCTGAAGATCACGCGGCGGATCCGCCGCTGGCACACGCAGCAGCCTTTGGCTCGCGCACTGCTGGTGGCGGCTGTCTGCGGGCTTGGCGTGGCGGCGATCGGCATCGCCTCGGGCGGGCTGACCTTCGGCACCGGCTACGCACAGGCGCGCGGCGCTGTCGAAGGCACGCCGCTGCCATGGTTCTTCTTTGCCGAAAAATTCCTGGCCGGCGTGTTGTCGATGGTCTCGGGCATTCCCGGCGGCATCTTCGCGCCGTCGCTGGCGGTCGGCGCCGGCATCGGCAGTTCGCTCGGGCTGCTATTTGGTTCCAGCGCTGGTGCCGCCGCGCTGCTCGGCATGGCCGGCTATTTCGCCGGCGTCGTGCAGGCGCCGATGACGGCCTTCGTCATCATCCTGGAAATGACCGGCAATCACGACAATGTCATCGCGCTGATGCTGGCCTCGATGCTGGGCTATGGCACTGCGCGCCTGATCTCGCACGAGCCGCTCTATCATGCGTTGTCGCGCGTCTTCATCGCCGAGGCGATCCGGCGGCGGCGGGCGGAGACAGTGCCGGAGCCAGGTCAGGACTGAAAAAGCAAAGGCCCAGGCTTTGCAGCCCGGCCCATTCGCTTCAAAATGAAGGTTTGCCTATTTGCACTTGGCGATCGACGTCAGCGCCGCCGAAATGCCCTTCAGCGAGAAGACATAGGAGGTGGGGTTGCCGCGGCCGGACTTCGCCGTCACCTTCATGTCGGTGCCGGTCTTCATGGCGGCGATCAGCACCGGTTCCTCGGCGGCGTTCTCGACCCAGGCCGACTTGCCGCGCGTGAACATCGAGAAGGACTTCTTGTCGATGGTGACGGTGGCCTTGGAGCCTTCCTGGAAATTGTAGCCGGCGATGAATTGCGGCTCGTAGGACACCTGCTGGCCGGGACGCTGGCTGACGAAGAAGAACATGTCGCCATGGTCGAGCGTCGGCGGCTGCTTGTCGGTCGGCACGGTGAGCACGTAGCAGACCTTGCCGCCCGATGCCTGGTAGCTATAGGTGCCCCAGGCATTGTGCTGGCCGATCTTGGTCGCCTGCTGCGCCAGAACAGGCGCTGCCGAGGCCACCAGGACCAGACTCGAAACCAGTGCTATCAATCCGCGCATCGTCTTTCCCGTATTCCAAATGGTGCGGGGGCGGGCCGCATGGCGTCCAGCCGTCGCTTCATTTTGATTTAATCTGGGTTACCAAACGGTGAATTTCCCTCAAGAAAAGGACGCTCACCCCCGGAAACCGCCGCCATTCCCGCACCGCCGCCTTGTCAGCGGCCGGCGCGACGTCCCTTCGGCGACTTGGAGGCCACGAAAGCGGCAAGAGTTTGACTTTTCAGCAGGGCCTCCAAACGCCTCTGTCCACAGGCCAAGCGCCACGTGACGACGCTCAGCCCTTGTCGGCGATGGCGTCCTTGGCGGCCTGGCGATGTGCCGGCGTGATGTGGGCGCTGACGGCGGTGATCGCTGCGGTCAGCACCGCGATGTCGTCGGTGAAACCGAGGCCGACGACGAAGTCGGGGATGAGGTCCACCGGCAGGACGAAATAACCGAGCGCGGCCACCAATATGCCCTTGGCGCGCAGCGGCGTGTTCTTGTCCATGGCGCAGTAATAGGCGGCAACGACCTCTTCCATGAACGGGATCTGCCGCGCGGCCTTCTTGGCCGTGCGCCAGAATTTCTCGCGCACTTCGCCCTCGCCGCCCAGCCTGTCGCCAAAGCCGAAGAAATCAAAACCGGGTTGTCGCGCCATCAATCACTCCTTGCGGGTCTCATGCGCGTCCTGGCGCATGCCTCGCGAGCGAAAATGTGGTGAAAGCCGGACCCGGCTGCAAGATGCCGGTGCCGATTTGGGGTCACCGCTCACGGCCAGGCGTGCACTCAGCCGCCGAAATAGCGGTTCATCTTCTTTGCCAGCGCTATGTCGAGCGCCGTGACGCCGCCGGCGTCATGGGTGTTGAGCGTCACGTCGACGGTCTTGTAGACATTCGACCAGTCGGGATGATGGTCCATCTTTTCGGCCGCCAGCGCGACGCGGGTCATGAAGGCGAAGGCTTCGGAGAAATTCCTGAAGACGAAGCTGCGCTTGATCGAGCCACCGTCCGCGGCCAGCGACCAGTCGCCGAGTTCGGCAAGGGCGGCGGTGATGGCGTCCTTGCTGAGTTTTTCTCTCGTCATGATGATTTCCCGTGCTATTTCGAATTTGACCCTCACCATAGTGCAAGTCGCCCCGAAGTGCTGTGCGGTTTTGGGGTTCCAAATGCACAAACGGCGCATATCGAATGAGCATGAAGCCGATAAATTCCATTCTGTTCGTCTGCCTCGGCAACATCTGCCGCTCGCCGCTGGCGGAAGGTGTTTTTCGCGCCGTCTGGGCCGAGCGCGGCCGGGGCCGCGACATGCTGCTCGATTCGGCCGCCACCAGCGGCTGGGAGGTCGGCTCGGCCCCCGATCCACGCTCGATCGCCGTCGCGATGCGCCACGGCATCGACATTTCCGGACAGAGAGCACGCAAGGTCCGGCGTGAGGATTTCTCCCGTTTCGACCTGATCCTCGGCATGGACCGCTCGAACGTCGCCGACCTCGAGGCGCTGACGCCCGCGCGGGACCGGGTGCACCTGTTTTTAGAGTTCGCGCATGGACAGGCGCGTGACGTGCCCGATCCCTATTATGACGGCGAAGATGCGTTCGCTTCGGTCTACCGCATGATCCGCGAAGCGTCGGAGGCGCTGGCGACGCGGCTGGCGGCGCGGGCATCGTTGCCGGACAGCGGCCAGGCTTCCTCGACGATGTAGGGGCCGCCGCCGACCGAATCGCGCGACGACATCAGGACGAAGCGGCCGATGCGGAACGGCAATGTCGAGAAATTGCCGCGTGCCGACAGATATTGCGCGACATCCAGCGGGCTCGAATTGCGCAGCCGCGCCAGTGTGACGTGCGGCATGAACTTGCGCGGATCGGCGGGGATGCCGAGCCGCTGGCAGATGCGCTCGATCTCGCCCTGAAGCGCTGCCAGATCTGGCGAGGCGGACGCGCCGGCCCATACGGCGTGCGGCTTTTTCTGGCCGAAAGCGCCGACACCGGACAGTGTCAGCGAGAAGGAAGGGCGGTGGACGCGGTCCAGCGCGTTGGCGATCTCGTCGGCGACATGGCCTTCGACGTCGCCGATGAAGCGCAGCGTCAGATGGTAGTTTTCGACATCGATCCAGCGGGCCCCCGGCAGGCCGCCCCGGAGCAGGGACAGCGAAAGGGCAGCATCACGCGGAATTTCGAGGGCGGTGAAAAGACGCGGCATGAAGAGCCTCCCTTCCTCGAATCGAACTGTCACCTATAGCGAATCATCGATAGGCTGATGGAGCAAGAGGTTTATTGGTCACAGGCTTTGCTAAAAACTTCCCTAACGGAAAGCGGTTCCGCCCGGCCTCACGCGCCTCCGGGCACCGCCGCGATGGCCTTCTCGACCGTCGGCAGGATGCGCTCGACCATCTGGTCGACCCCCTTGGCGCTCGGATGCAGGCCATCCTCGAGCTGCATGCCGGGCTGCCCGGCGACGCCGTCGAGGAAGAACGGGTAGAGCGTGACATCGTATTTTTTCGCCAGCTCCGGAAAGATGCGGTCGAAGGCGGTCTGATAGTCGGCGCCGAGATTGGGCGCGGCGCGCATGCCGGCCAGGAGCACGGCGATGTTGCGCCGCTTGAGCCTGGCCAGCATCTCGTCGAGGTTGTTCCTGGGGATATCGGGCGAGACGCCGCGCAGCATGTCGTTGGCGCCGAGTTCGAGGATGACCAGCCTGGTTCCGTCCGGCACCGACCAGTCGAGCCGCGCCAGGCCGCCGCTGGTGGTGTCGCCGGAAACACCGGCATTGGCGACGGCCACGTCACGGCCCTTAGCGCGCAGGGCGGCCTGGAGCTTGTCGGTAAAACCCTCGCCAGGCCCGAGACCGTAACCCGCCATCAGGCTGTCACCGAAGCCGACGATCTTGAAGGCCTCGGCCCGCGCCGACGAAATGGCGCCGCAAAGGGCGAGGAAAAGGATCAAGCCTGCGGCTATCTGGCGTTTGAAAGACATGCGGCAGGCCCCATATGACCAAAAGATTCTTCCCGGCTTCCGGCAAACAGAGCCTTCACGTTCCATATAGGACACTTTCATTTTGACAGAAGCCGTCATCGCGCTGAAAGACGTATCGCTGACGCTCGGCGAGGGCGCTTCGTCTGTCCATGTGCTCAAGGACGTCAGCCTCGAAGTGGGGCGCGGCGAGGCGACCGGCATCGTCGGCCCTTCGGGGTCCGGCAAGTCGACACTGTTGATGGTGCTGGCAGGCCTGGAACGGGTCGATTCGGGCACGGTACGAATCGCCGGCGAGCTGCTCAACGGCAAAAGCGAGGACCAGATTGCTTCGTTTCGTGGCCGAAACATTGGCATCGTCTTCCAGTCCTTCCACCTCATCCCCAATATGACGGCGCTCGAGAATGTCGCGGTGCCGCTGGAGCTGGCCGGCCATGCCGATCCGTTTTCGGTGGCGGCACGCGAACTGGCGGCGGTGGGCCTGAGCGACCGCGTCACCCATTATCCCGGCGAACTCTCCGGCGGCGAGCAGCAGCGCGTGGCGATCGCCCGGGCGCTGGCGCCGTCGCCGCGCATCCTTATCGCCGACGAGCCGACCGGCAATCTCGACCAGGCGACCGGGCGGCAGGTCGCCGACCTGCTGTTCGCCAAGGCGGCCGAGCGCGGCATGACGCTGGTGCTGGTCACCCACGATCCGGCGCTGGCGGCGCGTTGTTCGCGCCAGGTTTCGATGCGTTCGGGCCGGATTGAAACACCGGCGCCCCTGAAGGTCACCGCCTGATGCCGCTGGCGCAGAGGCTGAAACTCGCGGTCCGCTTCTCGCTGCGCGAAATGCGCGGCGGCCTGTCCGGCTTCCTGATCTTCCTTGCCTGCATCGCGCTCGGCGTCGCGGCGATCGGCGGCGTCAATTCGGTTGCCCGCTCGATCAGCGCCGGCGTCGCCGATCAGGGCCAGACGCTGCTTGGCGGCGATCTCCGCTTCCAGATCAATCAGCGCGACGCCAGCCAGGCCGAGCGCGGCTTCCTCGACGGGCTCGGCACCGTTTCGCGCACCGCCAGCATGCGCTCGATGGCGCGGCTGGCCGACGGCTCGGATCAGGCACTGGTCGAGGCCAAGGCGGTCGACGACGCCTATCCGCTCTATGGCGCGCTGGAGACCGAACCGAAGCTGTCGAAGCAGGAACTGTTCGGCGAAGAATTCGGCGTCTTTGGCGCGACCGCCCCCGATCTGTTGTTCGAAAGGCTGCATCTCAAGCCCGGCGACCGGCTGAAGCTCGGCACGGCGACCTTCGAATTGCGCGCCAGACTGATCACCGAGCCGGATGCCGTGTCCGACGGTTTCGGCTTCGCGCCGAGGCTGATGATCTCGGCCGAAGGTCTGGCCGCCACCGGGCTGGTGCAACCAGGCAGCCTGGTCGAAAACGCCTACAAGATCCGGCTGCCGGCCGACGCCGGCGAGGCGGGGCTCAAGGCCATTCAGGATCAGGCGGCGCAAGACTTTCCCGAGGCCGGCTGGTCGATCCGCACGCGCGACAATGCGGCGCCGGCGCTGTCGTCCAACATCGAACGCTTCTCGCAATTCCTGACGCTGGTCGGGCTGACGGCGCTGGTGGTCGGCGGCGTCGGCGTCGCCAATGCGGTGCGCGCCTATCTCGACGGCAAGCGCGGCGTCATCGCCACCTTCAAGAGCCTCGGTGCTTCCGGCGGCTTCGTCTTTGCTGTCTATCTCGTGCAGATCCTGATCATTGCCGCCCTCGGCATCGCCGCCGGCCTGGTGCTCGGCGCGCTGATGCCGTTCGTGGCAAGTGCCGCCCTCCAATCCGTCATTCCGGTGCCGGCGCAGGGCGGCTTCTATCCTGGCGCGCTCGCCATGGCGGCGCTGTTCGGCCTGCTGGTGACGCTGGCCTTCGCGCTGCTGCCGCTCGGACGCGCCCGCGACGTGCCGGCGACGGCACTGTTCCGCGAGATGGGGCTTGAAGGCCGCGGCCAGCCGCGGCCCGTCTATGTCGCTTCGGCGCTCGGCATCGCGCTGTTGCTGGCGGCGCTCGCCATCCTGTTCTCGGGCGACCAGCGCATCGCCTCGATCTTCGTCGGTGCCACCATCTTCGCCTTCCTGGTGCTGCGCCTGGTCGGCGCGCTGGTGCAATGGGCGGCGAGAAAAAGCCCGCGCGTGCGCTTCGTGGCGCTCAGGCTCGCCGTCGGCAACATCCACCGGCCAGGCGCCCTGACGCCGTCGGTGGTGCTGTCGCTGGGGCTCGGGCTGACGCTGCTGGTGACGCTGGCGCTGATCGACGGCAATCTGCGGCAGCAGATCTCCGGCAGCCTTTCGGAGCGGGCGCCGAACTTCTTCTTCGTCGACATCCAAGGCAGCGATGTCGATGCGTTCTCCGCGCTGATCGCCAAGGAGGCGCCAAAGGGGACGCTGGCCAAAGTGCCGATGCTGCGCGGCCGGGTGATGGCGCTCAACGGCGTCGATGTCGACAAGGTCAAGGTGCCGGCCGCAGGCGCCTGGGTGCTGAAAGGCGATCGCGGCCTGACCTATGATGCCAAACAACCGGAAAATGCGACGCTGACCGAGGGCAAATGGTGGCCGGACAATTATGCCGGCGAGCCGCTGGTTTCCTTCTCGGCGCATGAGGGCCAGGAGATCGGACTGAAGCTTGGCGACACCGTCACCGTCAATGTGCTCGGCCGCAACGTGACGGCAAAGATCGCCAATTTCCGTCAGGTCCAATGGGAAACGATGGGCATCAACTTCGTCATGGTGTTCTCGCCCAATACATTCGCTGGCGCCCCGCATGGCTGGATGGCGACGCTGACCGAAAAGAGTGCCACCACGGCCGACGACGCGCGCGTCCTCAATGCCGTCACCCGCGCCTTTCCCGCGGTGACGACGGTGCGGGTCAAGGACGCGCTCGATGTCGTCAACCGGCTGGTCGGGCAGCTCGGCACGGCGATTCGCGCGGCGGCCGGCGTGGCGCTGGTCGCTTCGGTGCTGGTGCTGGCCGGCGCGCTCGCCGCCGGCAACCGGGCGCGCATCCACGACGCGGTGGTGCTGAAGACGCTCGGCGCCACAAGGCGAACGCTGATCACGGCGTTCTCCCTCGAATACATGCTGATCGGACTGGCCACCGCCATCTTCGCGCTGGCGGCTGGCGGCATCGCGGCCTGGTACATTGTCGCCCGTATCATGACCCTGCCGTCGCATTTCATGCCGCAGGTGGCGGTGGCGACCATCGTCTTTGCGCTGGTGATCACCGTCGGCATCGGCCTCGCCGGCACCTGGCGGGTGCTCGGCCACAAGGCGGCGCCGGTGTTGCGCGAGCTGTAGTTCCGGGGCCGACGCCGCTATCGCGGATTAAATCTTGGTAAGGATGGCGGCTGGAAAGCCCGGGAATCCGCATTTCGGCCCCTCACGAACCGTTACATCCGGTTACGGTCTTGTTCTTGACGCGAATAACCATCATATTTCGCCACAGGCATGCTGGAGCCCCGCCAGCGGCGCCTGGGTCCGGTGGATTTACGTCCCAACAGGATCTGACACCGGACGGGGCAGAAGCAATAGAGGACTACAATGGCTGAACCCATTCGCAACTTCCAGACGCGCGCCGTGCCCGGCGCAGCCGTCGACATCGACCAGGGCCTGCGCGCCTATATGATCAAGGTCTACAATCTGATGGGGCTTGGCCTCCTCATCACCGGCCTTGCCGCTGTCGGCACGATCATGCTGGCCACCACCACCGATCCGGCCTCGGCCGTCGCGACGCTGCCGAGCGGCGAGATGCTGACGTCGTTCGGCTACGCGATCTTCGGATCGCCGCTGCGCTGGGTGGTGATGCTGGCGCCGCTGGCCGCCGTGCTGTTCCTGTCGTTCCGCGTCCAATCGATGAGCGTTTCGGCGGCGCAGACGACCTTCTGGGTCTATGCCGGCCTCGTCGGCCTGTCGCTGTCGTCGATCTTCCTGGTCTACACCACGGCCAGCATTTCGCAGACCTTCTTTGCCACCGCCGCCGCCTTCGGTGCGCTGTCGCTGTTCGGCTACACGACCAAGCGCGACCTGACGGCGATGGGCTCGTTCCTGATCATGGGCGTGTTCGGCATCATCATCGCGATGGTGATCAACATCTTCCTGCAGTCGTCGGCACTGTCCTTCGCCGTCTCGGCGATCGGCGTGCTGGTCTTCGCCGGCCTCACCGCCTACGACACGCAGAAGATCAAGGAGATGTATTTCCAGGGCGACGCTTCCGATGTCGCCGGCCGCAAGGCCATCATGGGCGCGCTGACGCTCTACCTCGACTTCATCAACCTGTTCATGTTCCTGCTGCAGTTCATGGGCGACCGCCGCTAAGGCTTCGCATCATGGTCTGACTGGACCATCGGGTTTGGAAAGGGCGGCCCAACGGCCGCCCTTTTCTTTTGCGCCGGCGTTTGCTGTTATCGAAGGCAGACAGAAGGCTTGCATAAAGAATGAGCAATATCGTGATCAGGGCGGCCAGCGCCACCGACCTCGACACCATCACCGAAATCTACGCCGACGCCGTGACACACGGAACGGCGAGCTACGAGCTGGAGCCGCCCAGCCGCGCCGAGATGGGCACGCGATTCGCCACGCTCACGGCCGGCGGCTTTCCCTATCTGGTGGCGGAGAAGGACGGCGCAGTGCTCGGCTACGCCTATGCCGGCGCCTTCCGGCCGCGCCCGGCCTATCGCTTCATCGTCGAGGATTCGGTCTATGTCGCGCCTGATGCCAAGGGCCAGGGCATCGGTCTCCAGCTGATGCAAGCCTTGATCGCGGCGGCCGAGGCGGCGGGTTTTCGCCAGATCATCGCGGTGATCGGCGACGGCCATGCCGACAGCGCCTCGGTCAGGCTGCACGAAAAGCTCGGCTTTCGCCATTCAGGCCGGCTCGAAGGCTCCGGCTACAAGCACGGGCGCTGGCTGGACACGGTGTTCATGCAGTTGTCGCTGAATGGCGGTGCGTCGCTGCCGCCCGACCCGGTCTCGCTGCCGGAGCGGAAGTTTCGGGGGGATAAAGAAGAATTGAAGAACTGAGGAACTGGAGAACTGGAGAATTGAAGAACAAAGAAGATGGCGCTTACGTCAGGTATTGAGTGCCTTTTTCCTCAATTCCTCAATTCCTCAATTCCTCAATTCCTCAATTCCTCAATTCCTCAATTCCTCAATTCCTCAATTCCTCAATTCTTCAATTCCTCAATTCTTCAATTCCTATTCCCGGCTCAGGCCTCGACCACTCTCAGCTTGCTGTCGAAGACGCCAAGCACGCGGCCGAGCTCCTGGCCGCGTTTGAGGATGCGGCCGCCGGCGGCGATGACGGCGAAGGCGCCTTGCTTGCGGGCCAGTTTCGGATCCTTGACGATCTGGAACAGCGGCACTTCGCTGGCGCGGCGGAAGACGGAAAACACTGCCCTGTCGGTCAAATGATCGATGGCGTAGTCGCGCCATTCATTGGCGGCGACCATGCGTCCGTAGAGCCTGAGGATCTGGTCCAGTTCACGCCGGTCGAAGCGCACCGGCTGGTCGAGGCGTGCGCTGCGCGCCTCGTGCAGCGGGATTAATATTGCGGATGCGTCACCATCCCCCGTCCCGCCGCTGTCGTCAGTCATGCCTCGATCCTTCAAAATGAATCTTTGCCAATCAAAATTGGCCCCTTCGCGCTGCAATTGCAAGAGCCGGCGAAGCGGTCGCGGCAGCGCGCCTTTTCGGTCACGTCCAGTCACGTTTGCAAACCGCATGTTGGAATTGGTGATGCTTCGCCACATTTCTGCCTCTTTTTATCCGCGCTCATGCCCCAATGTCCGACGAATTTACCGGCGTTGCCTGAGACGGTTCGGTCCGGCACCGGCTCGTAAACCCCAAGCCCCCCGCCCACGGGTCTGCGTCGGATCGAACCAACCTCGGTTTTTCCTTGGAAAAATCGGGTGCGACGATCCCAAAACTTCAATGACCGGCGTCAGAAGCAAGCTGACGTCGGTTTTTTCATGCCTGAAGGTCCGGATCGATCGTGATGTTATCGGCGCCGTCGATCCATGCCGCGACATTGCCCGAAGAACGCGCCGGTTCAGAATAAGCGGTCGCACGAGTTGGCGTCGGTCAGGTCCGAGTCGAGAGCGCCCGATCCTGGACCGCTTTTACATATGGCAAATGTCACGGCATGGATCCTCGGGTCTCCGCGACGGAGCTTCGCTCCTGCTCCGCCCGTGGATGACGAAGGCAAGGCCGTTTTCGGCGATTGCGTTACGGCTTGTGGATGAAGGCAGCGCCGAGAATGGGTCCTGGCATGCCGTCCTTGCCGACCGACTGCAAAAGCACCGCGCAGCCGCCCTTCTTGGTGATCTCGCTCATCGGCAATTCATAGCGCTGCGCCTTGCCGTGCCACATGCCGGCGGTCTGGATGCTGGTGACGGCGTTCCAATAGGTCATCTTGCGGCCGGAGTTCTCGCCCTGGGCGATCTTGACCGTCTGCGGCGGCTCGAAATAAACGATGACGACATGGGCGTCGCTCGGACCGGCGCCGGCATCGCCGGCATCGATGATCACGCGGTCGCTGGTGCGGCTGACCTTGACGGGCACACGCATGCCTTCGCCGGATTTCGCCATGCGGGCCAGCGCGCCGTCGACCTCGCCGCGATTGGCGCCGTTGACATGCGCGCGGCCATTGAGGACCGCTTGCGGCGTATAGACGGAGCGACTGCCGAAGGCGCGCATGTAATCATATTGCCGCTCGGTGTTTTCCTTGCGGCTGAGCGTGTCCTTCCAGCCGAGATAGTCCCAATAGTCGACGTGATAGGAGAGCGCGACAATGTCTTCCCTGGTCGCAAGTTCGGCGAAGAAGGCATCGGCCGGCGGGCAGGAGCTGCAGCCCTGGCTGGTGAACAGTTCGACCACGCCGAGCGGCCTGTCGGGCGAGGGTTTTTCGGCCTGGATCCCTTCGGCCTCGCCGGCATGGCCGGCACCGGCAAACGCCGAGAAGGCCAGCGCGAAGGCTGCCAGCCAAAGTGATCTTCGCCAGGCCATGATCATTCCAATTCCCGCCGGTGGCGCCGGCTTTGTTCTGATTGTCTGAAATATGTGGCAGAAGCGGAAGTCAACGGGAAGTCACGTTGCGGTGAAATTTTTGCCGTTGCAGCCGCAGCTAAGGCCGCAATAGGAGGGACCCTGCATTTCACGACGCGGTTCGATCGAGGGCTGGCATCATCATCATGTGGCAAACTCTCCTGATCCCTGCCGATCTCTATTGCGAGCGGACCGGGCCTGGACTTTGGGCCGAGCCCGGCAATGCTTTGACCAACCTTGCCTTCATTGCCGCGGGATTATGGGGTGTGCGGGAAGTACGCCGATGCGAGGCCGGCACTTTCGCCGCGGTACTGGCCTGGTGGGTGGTGGCGATCGGCATCGGCTCGACGATCTTCCATACCTTTGCCACCAGGGGCACGATCTGGGCCGATATCCTGCCGATTGCCGGCTTCACCCTCGCCTATACGCTGTTCAATCTGCGCCGCTTCCTCGGAATGGAATGGGGCAAGGCGATGGTGGTCTTGGTCGTCTTCCATGCGGTGGCCGGCGCGATAAGTTTCGCCGTGCCGGACTGGCTGCGCCTGGCATCGAACGGCACGACGAGCTATCTGCCGCCGTTCCTGGCGCTGGCCTTCTTCGGCATCTGGGTGACGGCAAGCGGCAACCGGGCCGGCTGGTACAATCTGGCGGGGTCGGCGATCTTCGTGGTGTCCGCCTTCTGCCGGATGATCGACCCGATGGTCTGCGCCAGCTTTCCGCTCGGCACGCATTTCTTGTGGCACATCCTCAACGGGCTGATGCTGGGGGTGCTGCTGGCGGCGGTGGCGCGGTTTGGGGGCGCCGAAAGGCAGTAGGCAGTAGGCAGTAGGCAGTAGGCAGTAGGCAGTAGGGGCCTTATTCCCTACTGCCTAAGCCCCATTTCGTTGCTGCCTTATGCAGCCAGATCGCGCAGCACGTACTGCAAGATGCCGCCGTTCTTGAAGTAGTCGAGCTCGTCCAGCGTATCGATGCGGCAGACGATCGGCACGTTCTTCACCGTGCCGTCGCCATAGGTGATCTTGGCGTTCATCGTCTGGCGCGGCTTGATGGTGCTCAGGCCATCGATCTCGACCAGTTCGTCGCCCTTGAGGTTGAGCGAGGCCCAGGACGTGCCTTCCTCGAAGACGAAGGGGATGACCCCCATGCCGACCAGGTTCGAGCGATGGATGCGCTCGAAGGACTGGGCGATGACGGCGCGGACGCCGAGCAGGTTGGTGCCCTTGGCCGCCCAGTCGCGCGACGAGCCGTTGCCGTATTCAACGCCGGCGAAGATGACCAGCGGCACGCCTTCCTTCTTGTACTCCATCGCCGCGTCGTAGATCGATTCCTCTTCCTTCGACGGGTAGTGGATGGTGTAGCCGCCCTCGCGGCCGTTCTCGCCCAGCATGTGGTTGCGGATGCGGATGTTGGCGAAGGTGCCGCGCATCATCACCTCATGATTGCCGCGCCGCGTGCCGTACTGGTTGAAATCGGCGACGCCGACGCCATGGTCGGTGAGATACTTGCCGGCCGGGGAGGCGGCCTTGATCGAACCCGCCGGCGAGATATGGTCTGTGGTGATCTTGTCGCCGAACAGGCCGAGCACGCGAGCGCCCTTGATGTCGCCGATCTTGCCGAAACCGGATGTCATGCCGGCGAAATAGGGCGGGTTCTGCACATAGGTCGAGTTGTCGTCCCAGGCATAGGTCTGGCCTTCCGGCGCCTGCACCTTCTGCCAGTGCTCGTCGCCCTTGAAGACGTCGGCATATTTGCGGGCGAACAGCTCGCGGGTGACGTTCTTCTCGATGAACTCCTGGATCTCGGCCGAGCTCGGCCAGATGTCCTTGAGGTAGACCGGATTGCCGTTCTTGTCCTCGCCGAGCGGTTCGGTGGTGAGGTCCTTGGTGACGGTGCCGGCCAGCGCATGCGCCACGACCAGAGGCGGCGACGCCAGGTAGTTGGCCTGCACGTCGGGCGAGACGCGGCCTTCGAAGTTGCGGTTGCCGGACAAGACCGCGGCAGCAATCAGACCTTTGTCGTTGATGGTCTTGGAGATCGGCCCAGGCAGCGGGCCGGAATTGCCGATGCAGGTGGTGCAGCCGAAGCCGACCAGGTTGAAGCCGATCTGGTCGAGCTCCTTCTGCAGGCCTGACTTCTCCAGATATTCGGCGACCACCTGGCTGCCGGGGGCGAGCGAGGTCTTCACCCACGGCTTCTGCTTGAGACCGAGGCGGTTGGCGTTGCGGGCCAGAAGGCCGGCGCCGATCAGCACGCTCGGGTTCGAGGTGTTGGTGCACGACGTGATGGCGGCGATGACGACGTCGCCATGGCCGAGATCATGGTCGGTGCCTTCGACGGCGTAGCGCTTGGAAATCTCCGCCGCCTTCTTGTATTCGGTCTCCATCGCCTTGGCGAAGCCGGCCGGGATGCCTTCCAGCGGGACACGGCCTTCGGGGCGCTTGGGGCCGGCCATGGACGGCACGACGTCGCCGAGGTCGAGCTCGAGCAGGTCGGTGAAGACCGGGTCGTCGGAGCCCGCTTCGCGCCACATGCCTTGCGCTCTGGAATAGGCCTCGACCAGCGCGATGCGGCTTTCCTCGCGGCCGGACATGGTCAAATAGCGGATGGTTTCGCTATCGACCGGGAAGAAGCCGCAGGTGGCGCCATATTCGGGCGCCATGTTGCCGATGGTGGCACGGTCGGCGAGCGTCATGTTGGAGAGGCCCGGGCCGAAGAACTCGACGAACTTGCCAACGACGCCCTTCTTGCGCAGCATCTGGGTGACGGTCAGCACCAGGTCGGTGGCGGTGACACCTTCTTTCAGCTTGCCGGTGAGGCGGAATCCGATCACTTCGGGCAAGAGCATGGAGACCGGCTGGCCGAGCATGGCCGCCTCGGCCTCGATGCCGCCGACGCCCCAGCCGAGAACGCCAAGGCCGTTGATCATGGTGGTGTGCGAATCGGTGCCGACGCAGGTGTCGGGATAGGCTGTGGTTTCGCCGTCCTCGGTGTTGGTCCACACGACCTGGCCGAGATATTCGAGGTTGACCTGGTGGCAGATGCCGGTGCCGGGCGGCACGACGCGGAAGTTGCGGAACGCCTGCTGGCCCCATTTCAGGAACTTGTAGCGTTCCTCGTTGCGCTCATATTCGAGCTCGACATTGCGGGCGAAGGCCAGCGGCGTGCCGAACTCGTCGACGATGACGGAATGATCGATGACGAGGTCGACCGGGACCAGCGGGTTGATCTTCTGGGGGTCGCCGCCGAGTGAGGCCATGGCGTCGCGCATGGCGGCAAGGTCGACCACGGCCGGAACGCCGGTGAAATCCTGCATCAAGACGCGGGCCGGGCGGTAGGCGATCTCGACGCCGGCGGTGCCCTTGTCGGTCAGCCAGCCGGCCACCGCCTGGATCGAGTCCTTGGTGACGGAGCGGCCGTCCTCGTTGCGCAAGAGGTTCTCCAGCAGCACCTTCATCGAATAGGGCAGCTGGGCGATGCCGGTGAGGCCGTTCTTCTCGGCCTCGACGAGGTCGAAATAGACATATTCCGCATCGCCCGCTTTCAGCGTGCGGCGGCAATTGAAACTATCGAGGGATTTTGACACGTGCGATCCGTCCTTGTCTGTTCAGCCTGAAAGGGAACGGACGCCGATGGCATGCAATCACGCGCAAAGGTGCGGGTACGGCCATTTCCGCTGTCCGTTCCCAAGCAACCCGAGCCGTTCAAGGCGGCGCGTGCGCTGGTTCGGCGCTAATTCTGTTCCCGCGCCGACCGCTGGCACGGATGCACCGCATATAGAGAATTTTCTGGAATAGTTCTAGACAGTCAAAAAGCAAATTTGTGCGATGCGGCAGCGACCGCGGAACATTGTTTTCGGGGCAGGCGAGGGATGCGGCTTATCGCCGAAAATCTGGGCGGCGAACGCGGCGGCGAGGCGGTTTTTTCCGGCATCGGCTTTGCGCTCGATCAGGGTCAGGCGCTGGTCGTCACCGGGCCGAACGGATCGGGCAAATCGACCTTGCTCCGGATCATCGCCGGGCTGCTGCCGAAGGCCGAAGGCCGGCTGCTGCTCGAGAACGGCGGCGATGACTTTCCGTCGATCGCTTCGGCCTGCCATTATCTCGGACACCAGAACGCGATGAAGACGGCGCTCAGCGTCGTCGAAAACCTGCGCTTCTGGCGCGATTTCAATGGAAGTGGCGATTCGGGCGTCGAAGAGGCGCTGGAGACGGTCGGGCTCGGCGGCATCGGCCATCTGCCGTTCGGCTATCTCTCGACCGGGCAGCGGCGACGCGCCGCGATCGCCAAGCTTTTGGTCAGCCACCGGCCGCTGTGGCTGCTCGACGAGCCGACGGCGGGACTGGACAAGGCGTCGGAGGCGCGGTTCGCGGGGCTGATGATGAAGCATTGCATGGCTGGTGGGATGATCGTCGCGGCGACGCATTTGCCGCTGGGATTGGATGGGGCTAAGGAATTGAGGATGGGGGAAGCCGGTTGATGGCGGTGCGAGGCGCCCCCCTCTGTCCTGCCGGACATCTCCCCCACGCGGGGGGAGATCGGATGGCGCCCAGGCTTTCGCCAATCCCCTCCGTCGCAAAGACAAGCGAGGCGCCGAAGCTGCCAATCTCCCCCCTCGTGGGGAGGATGGCCGGCAGGCCAGAGGGGGGCGTGACAGAACGCCAACCTCAACAAAGGACCACATCGTAATGTGGTCCCTCTTCGCCCGCGACATCCGCCTCAACATCCGCGCCGGCGGCGGGGCGTTGACCGGCGTCATCTTCTTCCTTGCCGTCATCGCCACCATCCCGTTCGGCGTCGGGCCGGACCTGAAGCTGCTTTCCCGCATCGGCCCGGCGATCCTGTGGATCGGCGCGCTGCTCGCCTGCCTGCTCGGGCTCGACCGGCTGTTCCAGGCCGACCGCGAGGACGGCTCGCTCGATCTGCTGGTGCTCGGCAACGACCGGAACATGCTGGCGCTGACGGTGCTGGTGAAATGCCTGGCGCATTGGGCGGGCAGCGTTCTGCCGCTGGTCGTCGCCGCCCCCTTGCTCGGCCTGTTCATGAACATGGAGCCGCTCGGCATCGGCGCGACGGCGCTGACGCTGCTGGTCGGCACGCCGGCCATCACCTTCATTGGCGCCGCTGGTGCCGCCGTGGCGGTGGCGCTGCCGCGCGGCGGGCTTCTGATCTCGGTGCTGGTGCTGCCGCTGACCATTCCGGTGCTGATCTTCGGCGTTTCGGCGAGCTATGGCGCGACGGCCGATCCCGATCCTTTCCTGCAGCCCTTCCTCATTCTTGCCGCGCTGACGCTGTTTCTTGGTGTGCTGGGGCCGGCCTCGGCAGCGCTGGCGCTGCGCCACGGAACCGATTGAGCGAGGGTCGGCATGGTTTGCGCGACATCAAGGGCGGCGGCGCGGCGGCCACGTATGTTTGAAACCATGGCGCGTTGCGCAGCCATGGGCATGTCGCTAAGGGAAAGCATGATCGAACGAGGCAGACGGCTGGAAAGAGGCACGCCGATGGAGCGGCAGGCATGAGTGCGCACGCCCTCTATGTCACGGCCGCCTATGGCATCACGGCGGTTGCTCTGGCCGGGCTGATCGGCTGGATCCTGCTCGATCAAAAGGGGCGCAAGCGCGATCTTGCCGAGCTGGAAGCAGCCGGCGTGCGGCGGCGTTCCGACAAGGCGGAGGCGGAGAAGTCGTGAGCGGCGAGACCGAAACACCGACGCGAGGCCGCCGCCTGTTCGTCCTGTTGCCGCTGCTGGTCTTCCTCGGCCTTGCGGGCCTGTTTCTGTGGCAGCTGTTGTCGGGACGCGATGTCTCGGAAGTGCCCTCGGCGCTGATCGGGCTGCCGGCGCCGCAGACCAATCTGCCGGCGCTGGAGGGGTCAAACCTGCCGGGCCTCGATTCCAGGGCGTTCGCCGGCAAGGTCACGCTGGTCAACGTGTTCGCGTCATGGTGCGCACCGTGCCGCGAAGAGCACCCGGTGCTTCTGGCGCTGTCGCAGGACAAGCGGTTCACCATGGCGGCGCTGAACTACAAGGACCGGCCGGAAAATGCCCGCCGGTTCCTCGGCGATCTCGGCAATCCGTTCCAAGCCATCGGCGTCGACGAAGCCGGCCGCACGGCGATCGACTGGGGCGTCTACGGCGTGCCGGAAACCTTCGTCATCGGCAAGGACGGCAGAATTGCCTACAAGCATGTCGGCCCGCTGACGGCGGAAGCGGCGCGGGATCTGTTGCTGCCGCAGATCGACAAGGCATTGGCCGCACCGAACTGACGGCGTTCTCTCGCTTCGTCATTCTAGAGCGAAGCCACGCGGCGCAGACCCTGGAATCCATGCCGGGACGTTGGTCAAGGATTCGGATCAGAATAGCCGCGTATAGCGGTAGACAGATATTCCGCACCGCTGCGGCGCTCGAAGATCACGGCATGAATCCTTGGCTCTTTGCTCCGCTTCGCGTCGCTACGCCCAAGCATGACGAACGTGATAGGTCGACCGAATACTCAGCCGTAGATCTGCTTGTGGATCTGGTAGAGCATTTCCGAGCGGTCGGCGCGCATGTCGGCCAGATCGCGGCTGGAGAAGCTGTCGATTTCGGCGACGAGGCGGTTGTAGTGCTTGCGCTTGGCGATGTTGTTGCGAGCGCGGGTCATGAGATCGTTGAAGATCATAGCAAGGGTCCTTCTGTGCCGCATTCTGGCGGCGGTTTCTTCCTCCCTTGGTCAATACGGAACATGACATAGGATTGGTGCGTTGCAAAAAGAAGATGTTGCAATGCACCATTGCACGCAGCGCATAGCCGGTTAATCGGGTCCTAACGCGTCCTGGTTGGATGATCGGGGCTGGAACCGCCTGGGCGGCGGGTTGCTCTCCGTTTTGTCATACAAATTGCTGAGGCCGCGTCTTGCCAGATCGATCGCGGGCTGGCTTGATCCGGCATCACGTGATGCCGGGAGGAAATGCATGGCGGCCGCAGACTATTACGAAATTCTCGATCCGCGCTTCGCGCGGCTGTTCAACGGCAATGCGCAGGTGGAGAAGCTGTTCACCGGATGCCGCTGGGCGGAAGGACCGGCCTGGTTCGCCGCCGGGCGCTACGTCGTCTGGTCCGACATCCCGAACAACCGCATGCTGCGCTATGACGAGACCGACGGCAGCGTCAGCGTCTTCCGCCAGCCTTCGGGCAATTCCAACGGCAACACCGTCGACCGGCAGGGCCGGCTGGTCACCTGCGAGCATTCGGGCCGCCGCGTCAGCCGCACGGAGTATGACGGCTCGGTCACCACCATTGCCGCCAAATGGAAGGGCAAGCGGCTGAACTCGCCCAACGACGTGGTGGTGAAGTCCGACGGCTCGATCTGGTTCACCGACCCAAGCTACGGCATCGACACCGACTATGAAGGCGACAAGGCCGAGAGCGAGATCGGCGCCTGCTACGTCTATCGGGTCGACCCCGACAGCGGCGAGATCGAGGCCGTCATCACCGACATGGTGCGGCCCAACGGGCTCGCCTTCTCGCTGGACGAAAGCCTGCTCTATGTCGTCGACACCGGCCGCACGCATGGCGCTGAGAATCCGGCGCATATGCGGGTGTTCAACGTCGGCAAGCACGGCAAGAAGGTTTCCGGCGGCAAGGTCTTCGCCGACTGCACCGCCGGCCTGTTCGACGGCTTCCGGCTCGACGCCGACGGACGCATCTGGACCAGCGCCGAGGACGGCATCCATTGCTACGATCCCGACGGCACGCTGATCGGCAAGGTCAAGGTGCCGGAGGTGACCGCCAATTGCGTGTTCGGCGGCGCCAAGCTGAACTGCCTCTACATCGCCGGCACCACCTCGCTCTATTCGGTGCGGCTGATGGTGAACGGAGCCAAGACTTTTTGAGCGAGACCGTTTGGAAATTCTACCCTGGCGGCCATCTGAAGGCGTTTTCTGCGCTTCCGGTGCTCACGGACCCAAATGTCCGCTGCGCTCCGGTTCTCGAAACCACCATCATATGTCTCGCCAGAGCGAATTTCGAAACGGCCTCTCAGCGGCGTTAGTTATTTGAAGGGGAGGGCGTCATGCCATTCGTCAACATCCGCATCGTCAAGGAAGTGATCGCCGCCGATCCGGCAGGCAAGAAGGCTGACATCGCCAAGAAAGTCACGGCGGCCATCATGGAAGCCACCGGGCTTGGCAATGACGATGTCTGGGTGGTTTTCGAAGAGGTCAACGCCCGCGACTGGTATGTCGGCAAGACCGATGTGGAGACATTGCGGAAGCGGTAGGTCTTGCCTTCTCCCCTTGTGGGAGAAGGTGGCCTCGCGAAGCGAGGTCGGATGAGGGGTGTTGGAAGGATCGCGACTTTGTAAAAGTAAGCGCTTAGAATCCTTCGATCTTTTCAAGCCTCACTCCGCTGGAACACCCCTCATCCGTCTCGGCGCTGCGCGCCGATCCACCTTCTCGCACAGGGGGAGAAGGGAAAGACAGTGCCGCTCAACGCGAGGCGATGAAATCCGCGAAAGCAGACAGCGCATTGCGCATCCCCAGCACGTTTCCCGGCTCAGCCAAAAGGGCCTCCACCTCCGGCGGCTTCTTCCCCAGCAGGGCAATTTCCAGCCCATCCTCATAAAGCGCGAAGGACATCGTCCGCATGATCTCGGCCAAAGCGGCACGGGCGAACAGCGAGCGCGGCGAGGCGTGCACTGGCATGGCGGGCTTGGCGACGGCGGCGTCGCGCGAGACCAGCCAGTCGAGCGCGTTCTTCAGCCCGCCCGGCACGCCATGGGCATATTCGGGACAGGAGACGATGACGCCATCGGCGCCGGTGACGGCGTCGATCAGCTTGGCCGCTTCGTGCGGCGTGCGCTCGCCCTCGTCATCGGGATTGAAGATCGGCAGACGGCCGAGCCCGTCATAGATTGTGACCTGGCAGCCTGCGGGCGCATTGCGCGCCAGTGCCGCGACCAGGGCCGAATTGGTGGAGGCGGCACGCAGGCTGCCGGAGATGGCGAGGAGGTTCAGCACAGGGTGGGACCGGTTCGGCGCGAATCGCGTCGGGAAAACTACCACATCGTCTGCTTGTATTCCTCGTCGAGCCAGCGGTCGGTCGCCTCGGCCGAATCGGCAACCACCAGCTGGTCGCGCAGGATCTGGCCGAGCGTCGGCAGCGTGGCGCGGTCGTACCAGGTGTCGGGCTTCCACAGATCGGAGCGCATGAAGGCCTTGGCGCAATGCATGTAGGCGGCCTTGACCGTGACCACGATGACGCTTTGCGGCTCCTTGCCATCGACGGCGAGGCGCTCGCGCAAACCGGCATCGACGGTGATGCGGGCATCGCCATTGACGCGCAGCGTCTCGTTCATGCCGGGGATCAGGAAGAGCAGGCCGATCGAGGGATTGCGCAGGATGTTCTCCAGCGTGTCCAGCCGGTTGTTGCCGGGTCGGTCGGGGATGGCGATGGTCCTGTCGTCGAGAATGGCGGCGAAGCCGGGCTTGTCGCCCTTCGGCGTCACGTCGGCATTGCCTTGGCCGTCGGACGAGCCGATCAGCACGAAGGGGCTTTTGCCGATGAAGGAGCGGCAGTGGCCGTCGAGTGCCTTCAGCTCCTTGCGGATCGAGCCGTCGGTCGGGCGCGGCGTCTTGTAGATCGTCCGCAGCTCTTCACGCGTGGTGACGAATTCCATGGCTCTCCCCCTGTTTGCAGGGCGCTACTTGCCGGCCTTTTCTTCCCCGCCTTCTTTATCGTCCAGCGAATGGCGCAGGATCAGCGGCATCTGGCTGAAGGTGAACAGAAGCGTGATCGGCATGATGCCCCAGACCTTGAAGGTAACCCAGGCATCGGTGGAAAAATTGCGCCACACCACTTCATTGACGATGGCCAGGAACAGGAAGAACAGGCCCCAGCGGAAGGTGAGCTTGCGCCAGCCTTCGGCATCGAGCCTGAAGGCCGAATCGAAGACATAGCCAAGCAGCGACCTGCCGAAGTAGAGGCCGCCGAGCAGCACGCCGCCGAACAGCGTGTTGACGATGGTCGGCTTCATCTTGATGAAGATGTCGTCCTGCAGATAGAGCGTCAGCGCGCCGAAGATGAAGACCACGACGCCCGAGACCATGGGCATGATCGGCAAGGTGCGCGTCAGCAGCCATGAGGCGATCAGCGCGATGGCCGTGGCGGCCATGAACAGGCCGGTGGCGACGAAGATCGGGCCGCCGAATTCGGCCAAAACAGGGAATTTCTGTACCAGCCACTCGCCGCGCGCATTGGCGAAGAAGAAGACCAGCAGCGGTCCTAGCTCCAGCGCCAGCTTGAGCACGGGATTGACGCCTTCCTTCTTCTCCTTCTGCGGGTCGGACGGATCGCGTTCGAGAATGGGTGGGTTCATGATCTTCCTTCTTACGCACGATCCCGTTGAAACGGGATCATGCCGTTACGCCACTCCAGCGATCGCCCTGGCGAATTCGCTTGCGGAGAAAGGTTCGAGGTCGTCGACCTGTTCGCCGACGCCGATGAAATAGACCGGCAGTTTGTGCTTTGCCGCGATCGCCACCAGAATACCGCCGCGCGCCGTGCCGTCCAGCTTGGTCATCACCAGGCCGTTGACGCCGGCGATGTTGCGGAAGATCTCGACCTGGTTGAGCGCGTTCTGGCCGGTGGTGGCGTCGACCGTCTGCAGCACGGTGTGCGGCGCTTCCGGATCGAGCTTGCCCAGCACGCGCACGATCTTTTCCAGCTCCGCCATCAGCTCGGTCTTGTTCTGCAGCCGGCCGGCGGTGTCGATGATCAGCACGTCGGAGCCGGCCTCCTTGGCCTTCTCGAAAGCGTCATAGGCAAGGCCGGCCGCATCTGCCCCGAGCTTGGAGGCGATGACGGGCGATTTCGTCCGCTCACCCCAGATCTTCAATTGCTCGATCGCGGCGGCGCGGAACGTGTCGCCGGCGGCGAGCATCACCGACAGGCCGCCATCGGTCAGTTTCGCCGCCAGTTTGCCGATGGTGGTGGTCTTGCCGGTGCCGTTGACGCCGACCACCAGGATGACATGCGGCTTGTGTGAGAGATCGAGTTCCAGCGGCCGGGCGACAGGGGACAGCACCTTCTCCACCTCGGCCGCCATGACGGTGCGGACATCGGTATCGGAGACGTCCTTGCCGTAGCGGCTGGCGGCCAGCGCGTCGGTGATACGAAGCGCCGTTTCCATGCCGAGATCGGCGCGGATCAGCACATCTTCCAGGTCCTGCAGCGTGTCCTCGTCCAGCTTGCGCTTGGTGAAGACGCCGGCGATGTTGCCGGTGAGTTCGCGCGAGGAACGGGCAAGTCCGTCCCGCATGCGCTGGAACCAGGAGCGCCGCGGTGCCGGCTCCGGCGCCTTGACCGGCTCGGCCTTCTGCTCGACCTTTTTGGTGACGGTCACCTTGCCGGGAGCGG
Organism: Mesorhizobium sp. WSM4310; assembly: GCF_007003935.1. Classification (NCBI taxonomy): domain Bacteria; kingdom Pseudomonadati; phylum Pseudomonadota; class Alphaproteobacteria; order Hyphomicrobiales; family Phyllobacteriaceae; genus Mesorhizobium; species Mesorhizobium sp. WSM4310. The sequence continues at coordinate 41,949 of NZ_VFTA01000027.1, read as the reverse complement.
GTTTCGGTTCAGGCTTCGGCTGTGGGACTGGCTGCGGCTCGGGCGTGATCTCGGCAATGACGGGCTGCGTCTCGACGGGCGTGCGCCTTACCTCCCCCTCGATGGGGGAGGTCCCGGGCGCGGCTCGGGGGTGACTGGCGCTGGCGTTGGCGCCATCACCCCGCCCCCGCCCCGCCACTGCGTGGCGACCCTCCCCATCGAGGGGAGGGTGGGGCGCTGGCGTAGCTTCGGCAGCCGGTGGCGGCACTTCAACGGGAGCGGGTGTCTCGGCCGGGATCTCGGCAGGCGGGACCGGCACTTCGATCGGTGCCGGTTCGGGCGGCCTTTCCGGGCGCGGCGGCACAATCTCCGGCTCGGCAGGTGCCGGAGCAGGGACTTCCTGCGGCTGCGGTTCGGGGACGGGCTCCGGAGCGGCGGGGGGAAGCGGAATTTCCTCGGGCGCCGGCGGCTCCGGGGGCTCTGGCGCGGGTACCGGTTCCTCTTGCGGCGCGGGCTGCGGCAGGGGTTCCGGCTCGGCGGGAACCGTCGGCTCCGGCGTGGGCGGGATGGTCGGCGCGGTCTCGGGTGCCGGTTCTTCAGGTGCGGGCTGAGGTGCCGGCTTTACCTGCGCCTCGATGGGGGAGGTCCCAAGCGGAGCTTGGGGGTGACTGGCGCGGGCGTCATCACCCCTCTCCGCCACTTCGTGGCGACCCTCCCCATCGAGGGGAGAGTGGGGCGCCGGCTCCAGCTCCTCGCGCTTCAGAAATTCCGGAACGACCTGATCGGCCGCCGGCTTCAGCGCATCGAGCTGGTCCCATTTGATCGGGGGCAGCGGGGCGGTCTCGTCAACACGCTCCTCGACAACCTCTTTCTTGCCGAACGAAAATATCTTCTTGAAAAAACCAGCCATGCTTTGCGTTTCTCAGGCGGCGCGTGCGGCAAGCGGCACTGCGTTGAGCCGGGCGCCATCGTGGCCAGTAATTGTCGCTTCGACGATCTCGCCCGGCGCGCCGGTGCCGAGTGCGGCGAGGGTAAATCCTTCGGTGCGGCCGAGGCCATCGCGCTCGATCAGGATCGACTGGCGGGTTCCGACCAGCGAGGACAGATGGCGCCGATAGGCGGCCTCGCCGGCGGCGCGCAGCTGGGCGGCGCGCTGCTTGACCATCTCGCGGCGAACCTGCGGCATGCGCGCGGCGGGCGTGCCGTCGCGCGGTGAAAACGGGAAGACATGGAGATGGGTCAGGCCACATTCCTCGACGATTTTTATCGAGTTCTCGAACATGGCGTCGGTCTCGGTCGGGAAGCCGGCGATGATGTCGGCGCCGAAGACGATCGCAGGGCGCAATTTGCGCACATCCTCGCAGAAACGGATCGACTGGTCGCGCAGATGCCTTCGCTTCATGCGCTTCAGGATCATGTCGTCGCCCGATTGCAGCGACAGATGCAGATGCGGCATCAGCCTGGGTTCGGTGGCGATGGCATCGAGCAAATCGTCGTCGGCCTCGATCGAATCGATCGAGGATAGCCGCAGACGCTTCACGTCGGGGACCTGCTTCAAAATGGTCTTCACAAGTTTGCCGAGCTTGGGCGCGCCCGGCAGATCGGCGCCGAAGCTGGTCATGTCGACGCCGGTCAGCACGATCTCGGCATAACCATTGCCGGCCAGCCGCTTGACCTGCTCGACCACGGCGCCCATCGGCACCGAGCGGGAATTGCCGCGACCGTAGGGAATGATGCAGAAAGTGCAGCGGTGGTCGCAGCCATTCTGCACCTGCACGAAAGCGCGCGCCCGGCCCTCTATGGCGTCGACCATGTGGCCGGCGGTCTCGCGCACCGAGAAGATGTCGTTGACGCGGGCCTTCTCGGTGTCGTTGACGCCGAAATCCGGCAGCGCACGGTAGGAATGCGCCTTCAACTTCTCCTCATTGCCAAGCACGAGATCGACCTCGTCCATGGCGGCGAATTTTTCAGGCTCGGTCTGGGCAGCGCAGCCGGTGACGATGATGCGCGCCGCGGGGTTGTCGCGGCGCGCCTTGCGGATCGCCTGTTTGGCCTGGCGCACCGCCTCGCCGGTGACGGCGCAGGTGTTGAAGATCACCGCGCCGCCCTGCAGCGCGCCGAGACCGGCGCTTTCGGCCTCGCGCCGCATCACCTCGGATTCATAGGTGTTCAACCGGCAGCCGAAGGTAACCACGTCAATGCGGCTGGGGGCCTCGGAAAGGGAGCCGTCGAAGTCCGGGCTCCTGGACAGAGCAACCGACATCAGGCCGCGCTTTCGGTGTCGCGGGCCCAGGTGCCGGTCGAGGGGTCGAAGCTGCCGGAAAATTCCCACTCGGCGGCACCGGTCAGGATGACGTGGTCGTCTTTGCGCCATTCGACATGCAGCGTGCCGCCGCCGGGCGTCAAAAGGCTGACGCTGCGGCCGGTGCGCCTGGTGCGGGCCGCGGCCACCACCGATGCGCAGGCGGCGGAGCCGCAGGCCTTGGTCAGGCCGGCGCCGCGTTCCCAGGTGCGGATGATCATGCTCTCGGGCGAGGTCACCTGTGCAATGGTGATGTTGGCGCGCTCGGGAAAGATCGGGTGGTTTTCGAGCAGCGGGCCGAAACGTTCGAGCTCATAGGACCAGACATCGCGGTCGACCCAGAAGATGGCGTGCGGATTGCCCATCGACACGGCGGAGGGCGAATGCAGCACCGGCTTGTCGATCGGGCCGATCTGCAATTCGATCATGCGGGTGTCGCGGAACTCCTCGGCCAGCGGAATCTCCTGCCAGCCGAAACGCGGCATGCCCATGTCGACCGAGATCGTGCCGTCGGCATGTTCCCTGGCGTTGAGAATGCCGGCGCGGGTCTCGAAGGTGAAGGTCTTTTGCCCGGTCTCGGCGGCGAGCGCCTGGACGACGCAACGCATGCCGTTGCCGCAGGCCTGCGCACTGGTGCCGTCGGAATTCAGGATGTCGACATAGTAGGCGGTGCCGGGCGTCTTCGCGTCATGGATCGCCATGATCTGGTCGAAGCGGGTCGCGGCATCGGCGTTCAGCGCAAGGGCGGCGGCCGCCGTCACCCGATCGGCACGGCCGCGCATATCGGCGACGATGATCTCGTTGCCGATGCCGTTCATCTTGGCGAAAGGGGCAGTGCTTGCCATTGCTCCGCGAAATTCCGTTGTCCGTTTGGCGCTATATGGCGGAAACGGGCGGGAATTACCAGTGCGCAGGCGTGTTCAGTCACGGCGAAGAGGCCGGGATTAAGTCACGGCAAAGATGCCTAGCACCACCAGCAGGAAGATGATGAGAACGATGCCGATGAGGATGCGCGCGCCTGTGGCGGCGGCTCCAGCCAGCGCCGGCATGCCGAGCAGGCTCGCCGCGGCGGCGATGATGAGCAGGATGATGATCCATCTGATCATGGGAATGCCTCGCAAACCGACAGATTTGTAACCGCATTAAGAACGCGGCTGTCGTGTCTGGGTTCCCGCGGTTTGCGAGGCGATGTCAGTGGAATCTAAAGCGCGTCGTGCGACGCGCTTTAGGTCTCTGCTTTATGCATGTCGTTCTCCCAAAACCGAGGTCACTTTTGGGCGACATGCATTAGCCGGCGATCTCGATATCGGTGCTGAACGGCGCCGTCTTGGTCGAATTCTGGTCATGCATGAGGAAGTTGCATTTATATTTGCCGGGCGGCAGTCCATCGAGCGACAGGTCGAGCTTGAAGAAGAGTTCGCGGTTGTGCGAGCGGGAAGCGACCTGAACGCTGCCGATTTTCTCGAAGGTGCCCAGAGCTTCGCCCGAGTCGGAAAGCACGGTAAGGTCGACGGAAAGCGCGATCTGGCTGTTGCCGAGGCCGTCCGAGCCATAGCCGTAGCCGACCGGTTCCATATAGAGCACGACCTTCTCGCCTGGCTTGTAGATCTGATTGGCACGCTCGCTGTAGATGCCGAAGCCGCCGGCCGAATCGACCTGTTTGACATTCTGCACGGCGAGCGGCATCGCTTGCCACAAGGCCTCCTCGGCGCCGCGGAATTTCTCCAGCGCGCCGGCTCCGTCGCCTGCCTGCAGCGCCTTTTCGGCCTCAGCGGCGCGATCCGTGATTTCGCCCGCGAAAGCCGCCGGCACCGAGATTGCCAGCACCATCAGCGCTGCAAGCATGGATTTCATCTGCATTCCCCTTTTTCTGCTGGGCGGACCATCGGCGAAAATGATCGTGCCGTAAATGGCCAATGCAGACTTCAACCGTGCTCGATCTCCGGCACGTTCCAGACCTCGCCGGGTTGCAAGGCGCGAAAGCGCTCCGGCGGCAGGCCCTCGGCCTCAAGGGCCTCGGCCAGTTTGCGGACGGGCTCGTCCATCGGTTCGTCGGTGAGCTGGAATGTGCCCCAGTGGCAGCCGGCGGCGAAGGCGGCCTTGCACAGCTTCATGCCTTGCACCGCTTCCTGCGGGTTCTGGTGCTGCGGCGCCATGAACCAGCGTGGCTCATAGGCGCCGATCGGCAGAATGGCGAAGCGGAAGCCGCCATGTTTGTCCGCCATCAGCCGGTAGTTGATGCCGTCATGGAAGCCGGTATCGCCGGCGAAATAGAGTTTGCCGCCCGGCGTCTCGATGACGAAGCCGGCCCACAGTGCCATGCGCCGGTCGCGGGCGCCGCGCGCCGACCAGTGATGCGCCGGCTCGATGTGGACGGCGGTGCGGTCGCCGATGTCGACCCTGTCGCCCCAGTCATGCGCCGCCAGCCGTATGCCGGGAACCACCTCGCCGATCAGCACATCATTGCCGAGCGGCGTCACCACCAGCGGATCGTCTCTTTCCTTCAGCCGCTTCAGCGTGACGAGGTCGAGATGGTCATAATGGTTGTGGCTTACCAGCACGAGGTCGATCGACGGCAGATCGTCGAAGGCGATGCCTGGCGCATTGACGCGTTTTGGCCCGGCGAAGGAAAACGGCGAGGTGCGTTGCGACCAGACCGGGTCGGTGAGGATGTTCAGCCAGGCCGTCTGGATGAGCAAGGTCGAATGGCCGACCATGGTTACAGTAAGGTCGGTGCCTTCGACCATCGCGGCCGGCCTCGCCAGCGGAAAGGGGCTCGGGCTGGTTGCCGGCCATTTCGCACGCTGGCCGTTGAGCTGCCATTTCATGAGATCGGTGAAGCGGCCGGGCATCCGGCCGCCGGGATTGAAGAACAAGGTGCCATCGAAATGGTCGCTGGGCGGACCGCTGTAATAGCGGTTGGCGGCTTTCTTTCTGGCGGCCAAGGTATGCTCCAGCGGGGTTCGGCTCCTAGACATAGGCGTTGCGGCGGTTGGCGCAAGCATTTGCAGGCGAATGCGTGGTCGCGGCCGAACTCCACGGACTTAAGCGACGACCGGACTTGGCAGGTCGAGATTGCGATAAATTTGCAACAATCTTGCCGCAAACCCTATTTTAACCATATCGGGTTGAAATTTCGCCACCTTCTCCATCTTGGTGGAGGGTGATATTGCGCGGACGGCTTCCCCCCAGCCGGATCCGACGGAGGTTGTAATGAATTTTTCGAAAAGCGGTCTTGTGGCCGTATCGCTGGCGGCGCTCGTTGCGAGCGGTTGCTCGACCTCGCGCTTCTCGTCGATGGACGACCAGCAACCGGCGCCACTGCAGCCGGCGCCGGCCGGCCAGGTGACCTCCAATCAGCTGCCGCCGCCGGCCTCGCCCGGCACCACCGACCCGTCGAAGTTCCCGACCGCTCCGGGGAACACGCAGGTGGCGTCCTTGCCGCCGGACGGCCAGGCGCCCGCCGGGGCCGCGGATCTCAGCGCGGCAGCCGTCGCCGGCGTCTGGAATGCCAGCGTTTCCGGGCAGAGCTGCAAGATCGCGACGCCGCAGACCAAGTTCGGCGCCGGCTTCCGCGCCGGGCCGCTGCATTGCCCGGCCCCGATCGACGGCATCAAGTCGTGGAACGTCGCCGGCAAGCAGTTGACGCTTTACGATGAGAATGGCGGGTCGCTGGCGCGGCTCTATTCTTCGGGCGGCTCGAAATTCGACGGCCAGACTTCCAACGGTCAACCGATTTCGCTTACAAGGTAAGCCAGGTATGCCGATATTCAGGTGATGCCGGCCTGCGAACGGCGGTTTTCTGCGCTTCCGGTGCTCACGTACTTTAAGTACGCTCCGCTCCGGTTCTCGAAAGCCGCCATTCTCGGTTCGGCCTGACCTGAATCTCGACACACCTAGTTTCCTTGGAGCATTCCTGCTCTGAACAAACGACGTGACCGATGCATCTGCGTGACGGCCTCCAGACCCATGCGACCGTCAGGCAGCGCTACGACCACCTGGTGGAAACCGGCGCGATCGGACGCGATCCTGCGCAGGAGCGGATCGCCGCCGCGCTCGACCGGCTGACCGACGAGATCTCGGCCAAGCGGCTGGCGCACAAGTCCAGCGCGCTGGGCTGGCTGTTTGCCCGCAAGCGCGAGACGCATGAGGCGGTCAAAGGCCTCTACATCCATGGCGGCGTCGGCCGCGGCAAGACCATGCTGATGGACATGTTCTTCGAGCTGCTGCCGGTCCGGCGCAAGCGCCGCGTCCATTTCAACGACTTCATGGCCGATGTGCAGGACCGCATCCAGAAGCACCGCCAGGCGCGCAAGAATGGCGACGTCAAAGAAGACGATCCGATCCCGCCGGTGGCAAAAGCCTTGGCCGAGCAGGCCTGGGTGCTGTGCTTCGACGAATTCTCGGTCACCGACATCGCCGACGCGATGATCCTGTCCAGGCTGTTTTCGGCGCTGTTCGCCAACGGCGTCGTGCTGATCGCCACCTCGAACGTGGCGCCGCAAAATCTTTACCGCGATGGGCTGAACCGCCAGCTGTTCCTGCCGTTCATCGGCATTCTGGAGCGGCACGCGCAGGTGCTGTCGCTCGACACCGACAAGGATTACCGGCTCGAGAAGCTCGCCCGCACGCCGGTCTATGTCACGCCGGCCGATGCGGCGGCCGACCGGACGCTCGACGAGGCCTGGCGGACGATGACGCGCGGCGCGCCGACAGCCGCGACCTCGTTGACGCTGAAGGGCCGCCAGGTTCCGGTGCCGGCCGCCGCCGGCGACGCGGCGCGGTTTTCCTTCGCCGATCTCTGCGAAAAACCGCTCGGCGCGCGCGATTTCCTGGCGATCGCAGGACGTTTCTCGACCGTCTTCATCGACCACGTCCCGGTGCTGGGCGAAGGCAAGCGCAACGAGGCCAAGCGCTTCATCCTGTTGATCGACACGCTCTACGATCATCATGTGCGGCTGGTGGTGAGCGCCGATGCGCCGCCACAAGAGCTTTATGTGGCAAAACGCGGCGTCGAGGTGTTCGAGTTCGAACGCACCGCTTCACGCCTGATCGAGATGCAAAGCCGTGACTGGCTGGAGGACTGGGCGGAGCGGCGGAAGGTGAAGGCGGCGCCGGATGTGCCGCTGGCTCAGGCCCTGCCTTCGTCGCCCTAGGCAGAGGAACGCAAAGCAGGGCGAAGACCCCGGCCGCTAAAGCCTGTACGGATACATGACGAAACTCTCCGCTTCCCCATGCGGCTCCTTGCGCGATTCATAAAGCGCGCGGGCCGGAAGATTGTCGGGTTCGGTGCCGACCCAGGCCTCCTCGCAGCCACTCTCCCTGCCGATCGCGAACATCGCGTCGAGCATTCTGCGCGCGATCCCCTGGCGCTGGAATTCGGGCGATACGCCGACTTCATCTATATAAAGTTCCGCAACTTTGTCGGGATGGCGGTGGATGACGGCGGCGCATTGCCCGACGACCACGCCATTGGCGAGGGCCACGACCATGAAATGGCCGGGTTGGTTGAGATAGGCTGCCAACCGGTCCGGCCTGACAGGCTCGTCGAACACATCCTCGGCGATCCGCATCACAAGGGTGTCATCGCCGGCTTCAAGCCTTACGATCTCCATACTCATTGTGTAGATTTCTCCAAGTCGGCTTACAAACTTTGACGTTTACGTAAATCCCAACCCATCTAACCGATTGAAAATGTTCACTCCAAAATAATCGTTTGAATTTATCTCGCCCGGAGGCTATTGGGTGCGGCGAAATCTCGCGGGTTTCCTCAGCATTCCGGCCTCTTCCTCGGCGCCGTCATCAAGTCGTCAAAGATTTGGGCGCAGTCACAGACAAAGGGAAAACATCCTCACATGGCACGCAACAAGATAGCGCTTATCGGCTCGGGCATGATCGGCGGCACGCTGGCCCACATGATCGGCCTCAAGGACCTCGGCGACGTGGTGCTGTTCGATATTGCCGAGGGTATTCCGCAAGGCAAGGGGCTCGATATCGCGCAGTCGTCGCCTGTCGATGGTTTCGACTCCCGGCTGACCGGCGTCAACGACTATGCCGGCATCGAGGGCGCCGACGTCTGCATCGTCACCGCCGGCGTGCCGCGCAAGCCGGGCATGAGCCGCGACGACCTGCTGGGCATCAACCTCAAGGTCATGGAACAGGTCGGTGCCGGACTGAAGAAGTACGCGCCCAAGGCTTTCGTCATCTGCATCACCAACCCGCTCGACGCCATGGTGTGGGCGCTGCAGAAGTTTTCGGGCCTGCCCAAGACCCATGTCGTCGGCATGGCCGGCGTGCTCGACTCCTCTCGCTTCCGCTATTTCCTGGCCGAGGAATTCAAGGTCTCGGTCGAGGACGTCACCGCCTTCGTGCTTGGCGGCCATGGCGATTCCATGGTGCCGATGATCCGCTATTCGACGGTGTCGGGCATCCCGCTGCCAGACCTCGTCAAGATGGGCTGGACCTCGAAGGAGAAGCTCGACCAGATCGTGCAGCGCACCCGTGACGGCGGCGCCGAGATCGTCGGCCTGCTCAAGACCGGCTCGGCCTACTACGCGCCGGCGGCCTCGGCGATTGCGATGGCCGAGGCCTACCTCAAGGACAAGAAGCGCGTGCTGCCCTGTGCGGCCCACCTCTCCGGCCAGTATGGCGTCAAGGGCACCTATGTCGGCGTTCCCGTGGTGATCGGCGCCGGCGGCGTCGAGCGCATCATCGAGATCGACCTCAACAAGAGCGAACAGAAAATGTTCGACAGTTCGGTGGCGACCGTGCAGGGCCTGACCGAGGCCTGCGTCAAGATCGCGCCGCAGCTCGCCTCGAAGTAAATCCCGCCAAAACGTCCACCCCGGCAAAACGACCTGGAGATAGTTCCCGATGAACATCCATGAATATCAAGGCAAGGCGCTGCTGAAGAGCTTTGGCGCGCCGGTGGCCGAAGGCGTGCCGGTGTTCAAGGCAAGCGAGGCGGAAGCCGCCGCCAAGGCGCTGCCCGGCCCGCTCTATGTGGTGAAGAGCCAGATCCATGCCGGCGGCCGCGGCAAGGGTAAGTTCAAGGAACTGTCGCCCGACGCAAAGGGCGGCGTGCGGCTGGCGAAGTCGGTCGCCGACGTCGTCGCCAACGCCAACGAGATGCTCGGCCACACGCTGGTGACCAAGCAGACCGGCCCGGCCGGCAAGCAGGTCAACCGCCTCTATATCGAGGACGGCGCCGACATCGAGCGCGAGCTTTATCTGTCGATCCTGGTCGACCGCTCGGTCGGCCGCATCGCTTTCGTCGTGTCGACCGAAGGCGGCATGGACATCGAGGCGGTCGCGCACGACACGCCGGAAAAGATCATCACTGTCGCCATCGATCCGGAAAAGGGCGTCACGGCGGATGACGTGAAGGCGCTCAACGCCGCGCTGAAGCTCGACGGCGACGCGGCCAAGGATGGCGGCACCCTTTTCCCGATCCTCTATAAGGCCTTCGTCGAGAAGGACATGAGCCTGCTCGAGGTCAATCCGCTGATCGTCATGAAGAACGGCCGGCTGCGCGTGCTCGACGCCAAAGTGTCGTTCGACAACAACGCGCTGTTCCGCCACCCCGACGTGCTCGAACTGCGCGACACCACCGAAGAGGACGAGAAGGAGATCGAGGCGTCGAAATACGACCTCGCCTATGTCGCGCTCGACGGCAATATCGGCTGCATGGTCAATGGCGCCGGCCTTGCCATGGCGACGATGGACATCATCAAGCTCTATGGCGCCGAGCCCGCCAACTTCCTCGATGTCGGCGGCGGCGCGTCCAAGGAGAAGGTGACGGCGGCGTTCAAGATCATCACCAAGGATCCGGCGGTCAAAGGCATATTGATCAACATCTTCGGCGGCATCATGAAGTGCGACATCATCGCCGAGGGCGTGATCGCCGCGGTCAAGGAAGTCGGCCTGAAAGTGCCGCTGGTGGTGCGCCTGGAAGGCACCAATGCCGAACTCGGCAAGAAGATCATCAACGACAGCGGCCTCAACGTCGTGTCGGCGGACGATCTCGACGACGCGGCCAAGAAGATCGTGGCGGCGGTGAAGGGCTGAGCCTGTGCCTCCACGCAAGATAAACCTGGTCGAGGCGGCGGATCAGAAGATCAGCAAGGTCTTCGATCCGCATATCGCTGGCGACATCAACGACAGCCAAGCCAAAGTCGCCAAGTTCGGCGAGATCTTCGACTGGCACGCGCATGACAATGAGGATGAAGCCTTCCTCGTGTTGCGCGGGCGCATCGCCATCGATTTCCGCGACGGTCCGGTCGAGCTCGGCGAGGGTGATTTCATCGTCGTGCCGCGCGGTGTCGAGCACCGGCCGCGTTCGCTGACCGCCGAGCCGGTGGTGCTGATGTTCGAGCCGGCGACGACGCTCAATACCGGCAACGCCAAGAGCGACCTTACCGTCACCGACCTGAAGCGGCTCTGACCGATGAACGCGGCCTCCTTCTCCTCGCTTTCCGCCGATCACCAGCGCCTGCAGGTGCTGGTCGGCGCGTGGCGCGGCGAGGAAGAGGTCGCGGCCACGCGGTGGACCGATGCCGGCAAGGCGACGTCCGAAGTTCTGGCGGAGGCGCAGTTCGGCGGCCTGTTCGTGGTGCAGCGCTATCGCCAGCGCCGCGACGGCACGATTTCCTTCGGTTCGCACAATGTGTTCGGCTTCGACCAGCCGAACCGCCGCGTCACCATGCACCAGTTCGATTCGATGGGCTTTGTGCCGGCCTCGCCGGCCACGGGAACGTGGAACGGCAGCGAGCTCGATCTGGAGCGGTCGTCGCCGCGCGGCGCGGCGCGCGTGACGTATATTTTCGACGACGCCGACACCTACCGCATGCGACTGCATTTCAAAGCCGCTGGCAGCGATGGCTGGCAAGACATGGTGAGTGGCGTCTATCGGCGCGTCTCGCCTTCCTCGATCAACAGTTTTTAGAAAAGGGCTCCGATGTCCATTCTCGTCGACAAGAACACCAAGGTGCTAGTGCAGGGCCTGACCGGCAAGACCGGTACGTTCCACACCGAACAGGCGCTGGCCTATCACGGCACCAAGATGGTGGGTGGCATCCATCCCAAGAAGGGCGGCGAGACCTGGACCGGGTCGAAGGGTGAGAGCCTGCCGATCTTCGCCACAGTCGCCGAGGGCAAGGCAAGGACCGGCGCCAACGCGTCGGTCATCTACGTGCCGCCGGCGGGTGCCGGCGAAGCGATCCTGGAAGCGATCGAGGCGGAGATCCCGCTGATCATCTGCATCACCGAAGGCATTCCGGTGATGGACATGGTCAAGGTCAAGGCGCGGCTCGACCGCTCGACCTCGCGGCTGATCGGACCGAACTGCCCGGGCGTTCTCACCCCTGACGAATGCAAGATCGGCATCATGCCCGGAAACATCTTCCGCAAGGGCTCGGTCGGCGTTGTTTCGCGCTCGGGAACACTTACCTATGAGGCCGTGTTCCAGACCACCAATGTCGGCCTCGGCCAGACCACGGCCGTCGGCATCGGTGGCGACCCGGTCAAGGGCACCGAGTTCATCGATGTGCTCGAGATGTTCCTGGCCGACGACGAGACCAAGTCGATCATCATGATCGGCGAGATCGGCGGTTCGGCCGAGGAAGACGCCGCGCAGTTCCTCAAGGACGAAGCCAAGCGTGGCCGCAAGAAGCCGATGGCCGGCTTTATCGCCGGACGCACGGCGCCGGCCGGCCGCACCATGGGTCATGCCGGCGCGGTCATCTCCGGTGGCAAGGGCGGCGCCGAGGACAAGATCGCGGCCATGGAATCGGCCGGCATCAAGGTCTCGCCGTCACCGGCGCGGCTTGGCACGACGTTGGTTGAAGCCATCAAGGGCTGAGCGTCGGCGCCGGTTGTGGAATGAGAGCCGACGGCGGTTCGTTGGCTTTGAGGGGACAAGAAGGGCGGGTGAATCGCCCACTATCGCGGCGCTGCCGCAAACGTAAGGAGACGGAGCCAGGCTCCGCTGAAACGACATGGCAAGACAAGATCAGGCCAACGACCAGTTCTCGCTCACCTCGTTCCTCTATGGCGGCAACGCCGATTACATCGACGCGCTCTATGCCGCCTATGAGGACGATCCCGCCTCGGTCAATCCCGAATGGCAGGAGTTTTTCGCCGGGCTGAAGGACGATGCCGGCGATGTGCGCAGGAACGCCAAGGGCGCTTCCTGGGCCAAGCCGTCCTGGCCGCTGCAGGCCAATGGCGAATTGGTGTCGGCGCTCGACGGCAATTGGGGCATCGTCGAGAAGCACCTGGAAAAGAAGGTCAAGGACAAGGCGGTCACCAACGGCATCGTGCTTTCAGACGCCGACGTGCACCAGGCGACGCGTGATTCGGTGCGCGCCATCATGATGATCCGCGCCTACCGCATGCGCGGCCATCTGCACGCCAATCTCGACCCGCTCGGCATCGCCAAGCCGCTCGAGGACTACAACGAACTGTCGCCGGAAAATTACGGCTTCACCGAAGCCGACTACGACCGGCCGATCTTCCTCGACAATGTGCTGGGGCTCGAATTCGGCACCATCCGGCAGATGCTGGAGATCCTGACCCGTACCTATTGCTCGACGCTCGGCGTCGAGTTCATGCACATCTCGGACCCCGAGGAGAAGGCCTGGATCCAGGGGCGCATCGAGGGCGCCGACAAGGAAATCTCCTTCACCACCACCGGCAAGAAGGCGATCCTGCAGAAGCTGGTCGAGGCCGAAGGCTTCGAGCAGTTCATCGACGTCAAGTACAAGGGCACCAAGCGCTTCGGCCTCGACGGCGGCGAGGCGCTGATCCCGGCGCTGGAGCAGATCGTCAAGCGCGGCGGCCAGCTCGGCATGAAGGAGATCGTGCTCGGCATGGCGCATCGCGGCCGGTTGAACGTGCTCAGCCAGGTGATGGCCAAGCCCCACCGCGCCATCTTCCACGAGTTCAAGGGCGGTTCGGCCGCCCCCGACGAGGTCGAGGGCTCGGGCGACGTCAAGTACCATCTCGGCGCCTCGTCGGACCGCGAGTTCGACGGCAACAAGGTGCATCTGTCGCTGACGGCCAACCCGTCGCATCTGGAAATCGTCGATCCCGTGGTGATGGGCAAGGCGCGCGCCAAGCAGGACTATCTGTTCGGCCGCAGCCGCGAGGAGATCGTGCCGCTGGAGGAGCGCGCCAAGGTGCTGCCGCTGCTGCTGCACGGCGACGCCGCCTTCGCCGGCCAGGGCGTGATCGCCGAAATCCTCGGCCTGTCCGGCCTGCGCGGCCACCGCGTCGCCGGCACGCTGCACTTCATCATCAACAACCAGATCGGCTTCACCACCAATCCGCGCTTCTCGCGCTCGTCGCCCTATCCGTCCGACGTCGCCAAGATGATCGAGGCGCCGATCTTCCACGTCAATGGCGACGATCCGGAAGCCGTGGTCCACGCCACCAAGGTGGCGATCGAATTCCGCATGAAGTTCCACAAGCCGGTCGTGGTCGACATGTTCTGCTACCGCCGCTTCGGCCACAATGAGGGCGACGAACCGGCCTTCACCCAGCCGATCATGTACCGCAACATCCGCACCCATAAGACGACGGTGCAGATCTATGGCGACCGGCTGATCGCCGAGGGTCACATCACCCAGGCCGAGCTCGACCAGCTGAAGGCCGACTGGCGCGCGCATCTGGAATCCGAGTGGGAAGTCGGCCAGAGCTACAAGCCCAACAAGGCCGACTGGCTGGACGGCGCCTGGTCGGGCCTGCGCACGGCCGACAACCAGGACGAACAGCGGCGCGGCAAGACCGCCGTGCCGGTCAAGACGCTGAAGGAAATCGGCAAGAAGCTGACCGAGGTGCCGAAGGGTTTCGAGGCGCACAAGACCATCATCCGCTTCCTCGAAAACCGCCGTGAGGCGATCGAGTCCGGTGAAGGCATCGACTGGTCGACGGCCGAGGCGCTGGCTTTCGGCGCCATCCTGCTCGACGGCAATCCGATCCGCCTGTCGGGGCAGGATTCTGAGCGCGGCACCTTCTCGCAGCGCCATTCGGTGCTCTACGACCAGCGCGACGAGACCCGCTACATCCCGCTCAACAATCTGTCGGCGGCGCAGGCCGGCTACGAAGTCATCAACTCGATGCTGTCGGAAGAGGCGGTGCTGGGCTTCGAATATGGCTATAGCCTGGCCGAGCCAAAGGCGCTGACCTTGTGGGAAGCGCAGTTCGGCGACTTCGCCAACGGCGCCCAGGTGGTGTTCGACCAGTTCATCTCGTCGGGCGAGCGCAAGTGGCTCAGAATGTCGGGCCTCGTCTGTCTCTTGCCGCATGGCTATGAAGGCCAGGGTCCCGAACACTCCTCGGCCAGGCTGGAGCGCTTCCTGCAGCTTTGCGCCGAAGACAATATGCAAGTGGCCAACTGCACCACGCCGGCCAACTACTTCCACATCCTGCGCCGGCAGCTGAAGCGCGACTTCCGCAAGCCGTTGATCCTGATGACGCCGAAGTCGCTGCTGCGCCACAAGCGGGCGGTGTCGACGCTGCCGGAAATCTCGGGCGAAAGCTCGTTCCACCGGCTGTTGTGGGACGACGCGCAGCTGCTGCCCAACCAGCCGATCAAGCTCACCAAGGACTCCAAGATCCGCCGTGTCGTGCTGTGTTCGGGCAAGGTCTATTACGACCTCTACGAGGAGCGCGAGAAGCGCGGCATCAACGACATCTATCTGCTGCGCGTCGAACAGCTCTATCCTTTCCCGGCCAAGGCGCTGATCACCGAACTGTCACGCTTCCGCAACGCCGAGATGGTGTGGTGCCAGGAGGAGCCCAAGAACATGGGCGCCTGGTCGTTCATCGACCCGTATCTGGAATGGGTGCTGGCGCATATCGACGCCAAGCATCAGCGGGTGCGCTACACCGGCCGGCCGGCGGCCGCGTCGCCGGCGACCGGATTGATGTCCAAGCACCTTGCCCAGCTCGCCGCCTTGCTCGAAGACGCGCTCGGCGAATAAAGAACAGAACCGACAGAAACGGACAGGCACAATGGCTACCGAAATCCGCGTTCCCACTCTCGGCGAATCCGTCACCGAGGCGACCATCGGCAAATGGTTCAAGAAGGTCGGCGATGCCATTGCCGTCGACGAGCCGCTGGTCGAGCTCGAAACCGACAAGGTGACGGTGGAAGTTCCGGCCGCCGCCGCCGGCACGCTGGGCGAAATCGTCGCAAAGGAAGGCGAGACCGTCGGTGTCGGCGCGTTGCTGGGCTCGATCTCGGCAGGTGGCGCTGCCGCGTCGGCGACCAAGCCGCAGGCGGTGGCCCAGGCATCAGGCCCGGATGCGGCGCCGACCAGCAAGCAGGCCGCCGCCGAAACCGCCAAGGTCGCCGGCGATGCCGGTTCCATCGAGCCGCGCAGCATGCCGCCGGCGCCGGCGGCGGCAAAGCTGATCGCCGAGCACAATCTGTCGGTCGACCAGGTTTCCGGTTCGGGCAAGCGCGGCCAGGTGCTGAAGGGCGACGTGCTCGACGCCATCGCCAAGGGTGCGCCGTCGCAGCCGGCCGAGACGCCGAAGGCGGCGCCGGCACCGATCGCGGCGCGCGCGCCATCTTCCGGCGACGATGCCTCGCGCGAAGAGCGCGTGCGCATGACCAAATTGCGCCAGACCATTGCGCGCCGGCTGAAGGAAGCGCAGTCGACCGCCGCCATGCTCACCACCTTCAACGAGGTCGACATGTCGGCGGTGATGGCGCTGCGGACCAAGTACAAGGACGTGTTCGAGAAGAAGCACGGCGTGAAGCTCGGCTTCATGGGCTTCTTCACCAAGGCCGTCACCCACGCGCTGAAGGAAATCCCGGCGGTCAATGCCGAGATCGACGGCACCGACATCATCTACAAGAACTTTGCCCATGTCGGCGTCGCCGTCGGCACCGAGAAGGGCCTCGTCGTGCCGGTCGTGCGCGACGCCGACCAGATGTCGATCGCCGAGATCGAGAAGGAGATCGGCCGGATGGGCATCGCCGCGCGCGACGGCAAGCTGTCGGTCGCCGACATGCAGGGCGGCACCTTCACGATTTCCAATGGCGGCGTCTACGGCTCGCTGATGTCGACGCCGATCCTCAATGCGCCGCAGTCGGGCATTCTGGGCATGCACAAGATCCAGGACCGGCCTGTCGTGGTCGGCGGCCAGATCGTTATCCGGCCGATGATGTATCTGGCGCTCAGCTACGACCACCGCATCGTCGACGGCAAGGAAGCCGTGACCTTCCTGGTGCGCGTCAAGGAAAGCCTGGAGGATCCGGAACGGCTGGTGCTCGATCTGTGAGCGGGGCTGATCCGCAATGAGCGGCTGGCCGGATACCTTACGCCGATTGTTTCGGCGTGGACGTGCCTGGCTTTTCTCCGATTTGCCCGTGGTCGCTTCGCCCGCCGATTGGGACGCCTCGGAGGTTAGCAGCAATCTCGGCGTCTTCGCCCTAAGCGAAGCCGAGATGGCGGAGCGGAAGATCACCATCGCTACGGTCGGCGAGCTTGAGCTACCGACCGGCGAAATCATCGCTTGCGATCCGCTTATCACCGGGCTGGAACGGCCTGTGTTTAGCCGCAGGGTCAGACCGGGACGCTACCCGGTGACCGTGCTTGAGTCGCAAGGCCGGGTTGCGGCAGCCGTCTTGCGGTTTGGCTCCGGCTTGCCGGCTCGCTGGGAATTGGCCACCTTCGCTCGCGATCGCCCATCGGCCTACGAGTTTGAGTTTATCGTCGATGACGCGGTTGCATCTCTCATGGACAAGTCGGTCCTCACGCTGATGACCGATCTGGAGGAACTCGACGACTATCTTGCTGACGTTGCGTGTTCTCTCGACAGGTTTGGCATGGATCATCCGATTGATGGGAACCCGCTCAATGTCGCCATGTTCGACACTGGCTTCGGTGACGGCACGTATAAGTCCTTCTGGGGTTTGGATACAGCCGGCGAACCACTTCTCCTGATGACGGACTTCGAAGTGCTCGAAAACGCGGACGGTCGAGAAAGCAACCAGGCGAACTGATGACAAACGCCACTACGCACATAATCGGATTTTTGGCCGCTCTCACGGCGGCGAATTCTAGTGCGCATGCCGCCTGCCCGATCGAACTCGCCGTCTATGGTGATGGCCAGAGCGGCAACGAGATCGATTTTACCCCGACCGGCACATCGGCTGTTGTCACCAACAGTTTCCGCATGATCCTCGACAACAATGTGGTGCTGAACGGCATCGTCATGTGGAACGAAGGCGTGGCACGGCCGAACGGTTCCTTGATGTACAAATGCCCCGAGGGCGACACCACCGGCGCCGAGCTCGCCGCCTGCACCCCCTGGCACGGCGTCATCTACACGTCCGACGACAAGGGCAGCATCGGGCTTTTGCCGGCGGAAGGCGTCGAGGCGCCGAAGACGCTGATCCTGCCGGATCTCGGTCCGGCGCTGCGTCAGTCCCCGGCCTACGGCGGCGGCGGCTTTTCGAAAGTTCCGTCGGATGTGTTCACGCTGAAGGGATGCCAGGAATGAGCGAGGCGCAAAAGGTGCTGCTGGTCACCGGCGGCAGTCGCGGCATCGGCGCCGCCGTCTGCCGGCTTGGGGCCAAGGCCGGCTATCGCGTCGCGGTCAACTATGCCTCGAACAACGCTGCCGCTGATGCGCTGGTCGGGGAAATCAAGGCGGCCGGCGGCGAGGCTTTCGCGGTCAAGGGCGATGTCGGCAGCGAGGCCGATATCATCTCCATCTTCGAGGCCGTCGACCGCAGCTATGGCCGGCTCGACGCCTTCGTCAACAATGCCGGCATTGTCGACGCCAAGGCGCGTGTCGAGGAGATGAGCGCGGCACGGCTCGAGCGCATGATGCGCATCAATGTCGTCGGTTCCATTCTGTGCGGCCGCGAGGCGGTCAAGCGCATGTCGACGCGCCATGGCGGCAAGGGCGGCGCCATCGTCAACATCTCATCGGCTGCGGCGGTGCTGGGCGCGCCGGACAATTATGTCGACTATGCCGCCTCCAAGGGCGCCATCGACACGTTCACCGTCGGGCTCGCCCGCGAGGTGGCGCTGGAAGGCATCCGCGTCAATGCGGTGCGGCCGGGCATCATCGACACCGACATCCATGCTTCCGGCGGACAGCCGGATAGGGTGGCGCTGATCCAGGACACGCTGCCGATGAAAAGAGCCGGCACCGCGGATGAAGTCGCGGGTGCGGTTCTCTATCTTCTATCCGACGCCGCGTCCTATACGACGGGCGCGATCCTGAATGTCAGCGGCGGCCGCTGAGCGCTCATGCAGTTCGAGCATGATGTTATCCGAAAACCGCGTCACACTTTTCGGCATCATGCTCAAAACAGAAGGACAGTATCATGGCTTATGACGTCGTTATCATCGGATCGGGACCGGGCGGCTATGTCTGCGCCATCAAGGCGGCACAGCTCGGCCTGAAGGTCGCGGTGGTCGAGAAGAACGCGACCTTCGGCGGCACCTGCCTCAACATCGGCTGCATCCCGTCCAAGGCGTTGCTTCATGCCTCCGAAATGTTCGCCGAGGCCGGCCATTCCTTCGACACGCTGGGCGTCGAGATACCAGCGCCGAAGCTCAATCTGAAGAAGATGATGGCGCACAAGGACGCGACGGTGTCGTCCAACGTCAACGGCGTCGCCTTCCTGTTCAAGAAGAACAAGATCGACAGCTTCCGCGGCACCGGCAAGGTGGTGGCGGCCGGCAAGGTGTCGGTGACGGGCGAGGAGGGCAAGGTCGAAGAGATCGAGACCAAGAACATCGTCATCGCCACCGGTTCCGACGTCGCCGGCATTCCTGGCGTCAAGGTCGATTTCGACGAGAAAATCATCGTGTCGTCGACCGGCGCGCTGGCGCTGGACAAGGTTCCCGGCCATCTGGTGGTGGTCGGCGGCGGCGTCATCGGGCTCGAGCTCGGCTCGGTCTGGGCGCGGCTCGGCGCCAAGGTCACCGTCGTCGAGTTCCTCGACACGATCCTCGGCGGCATGGACGGCGAGGTCTCCAAGCAGTTCCAGCGGCTGTTGTCCAAGCAAGGTTTCGAATTCAAGCTCGGCGCCAAGGTCACCGGCGTCGCCAAGGCCAAGAAGGGTGCGACCGTCAGCTTCGAGCCGGTGAAGGGTGGCGCCGCCGAAACCATCGCTGCCGATGTCGTGCTGATCGCCACCGGGCGCCGCGCCTATTGCGACGGTCTCGGGCTGAAGGAAGCGGGCGTCGAGGTCGACGAGCGCGGCCGGGTCAAGACCGACGGGCATCTCAAGACCAATGTGCCGGGCATCTATGCCATCGGCGATGTCATCGCCGGGCCGATGCTGGCGCACAAGGCCGAGGATGAGGGCGTGGCGGTGGCCGAAACCATCGCCGGCCAGGTGGGCCATGTGAACTACGAGGTCATTCCGAGCGTCGTCTACACCAGTCCGGAAATCGCCTCGGTCGGCAAGACCGAGGAGGAGCTGAAGAAGGCCGGCATCGACTACAAGGTCGGCAAATTCCCCTTCAGCGCCAATGGCCGCGCCCGCGCCATGCTGCACACGGACGGCTTTGTGAAGATCCTCGCCGACAAGGCCAGCGACCGCGTGCTCGGCGTGCACATTGTCGGCTTCGGCGCTGGCGAGATGATCCACGAAGCGGCGGTGCTGATGGAGTTCGGCGGCTCGTCGGAGGATCTCGCCCGCACCTGCCATGCGCATCCGACGATGTCGGAAGCGGTGAAGGAAGCGGCGCTGGCCACCTTCTTCAAGCCGATCCATATCTGAGGGCGCCCAGCGCTTCGTCGTCCTATGGCGGAGCAAGGAGCGAAGCGACGCGGCGCAGACCCCTGGAGCTGGTCCGCAGCCCAAGGGATCCATGCCGTGGCTTCAGAGCGCTCCTGCGGTGCGGAATTCTGCTCCGCTGCCAAGGCCCCCAACGGTCATCACCCAAAACAAAACGGCCCGCATTTCAGCGGGCCGTTGGTATCTGGTGCCGGGTCGATCAGTTGGCCGGTGCTGGAGCAGGCGCTGGTGCGGGCGCGGGTGCCGGAGCGGGCGCAGGGGCCGGCGCGGGCGCGGGTGCCGGAGCAGGAGCTGGTTCTGCTGGCTTGGCCGGTTCAGCGGGCTTCATCGGTTCTGCCGGAGCTGGCGCGGGAGCCGGTGTGCTGGCCGCCGGCGCTTCGGCGGGTGCCGGATGCTCGCCGCTTCTGCCGAAAACGTAATATGCGACAATCGCCAGGATAACGACGACCAGCGCAATCAGCCAGGGGCTGCCGCCGCCGCCGCCGCTTGGCCTGGGAGTGTCGTTCGATGGATTCGCCATAAAAGTGTCCTCCGTGGATGAAAATGATCAATCAATAGCCATCAACGCGCAACCGTTGAATGGGTTTCACTCTGGCGAAGGAAACCGCCGGAAACGCGGCGTTTTGGTCCCCCCGCTGCCATCCGACTCAATTGACGGCGGTGACAGTATAGCCGGCTTTGCGGAAATCCTCGACCAGTCCCTCGGGACCGGGCAGGTGTAGCGCGCCGACCGCCATGAAGGCGTTGCCCCTGGCCAGGATCGGCCCAGCATGATCGACCATCACCTTGTTGCGGCTGGTGATCATGGTTTCCTCGAAGGCGGCATAGCCCGAGGGATCGTTCTGCTCGTCCGGCATGGCGGCGCGGAACAATGGCCAGAACATGCCGGTGTCGCCGCGCTGGTAGAGCACGATCATGGTCTCGTTGATGTCGTTGACCTTGTCGCCGAGCTTCAGCGTGTCGACCAGGCCCTTCATATGAAAGGCGAGCGGCAGCGAGGCCATGGCGCGCAACTGGCTTTCGGCCGTTTCCAGACCTTCCACCGGCTTGCCGGCCGCCTTGGCGCTCTCGGCCAGCTTGACGTCGAGCACCGGTGCCCCGCCGGACTGGCGGGCGAGTTCGCAGGCCGGCAGCGCCATCATCGCCGACAGCATCCACGGCTTCATCTTGGCGACGGTTGCCGGCGGGATGCCGCGCGCGTCGAGTGCGGCGTTCATCGCCGCCGCTTCGTCCGGCTTCAGCAAGGATGACAGCGTCGTGGAGTCGGTGAACATCATCAGGTCCGGCTCCTTCAGCATCGCCGTCATCATCTTCTGCTTGTCGAGCACGTCGGTGGTTTCGATGATGAGGGTGCCGGCGGCGTCAAAGGCCTTCTGTGCCTCGGGCGGCAACGTGGTGACGCGCGGGTCAGTCATGTGCATGGTGCCGAACAGGTAGGAGGGCTGTTCGCCCGGTTTCTCCAGCTTCCACAACAGGCCCTTGCCATTCAGCGTGGCGGCGGCTTCCGCCTCGATCTTGCTGTAGGTGGCAGGGCTGCTCTTCTGCAGGGCCGACAGCATGTCGGCGCCGCTGCAGGTCGGGACTTCCGCATGCGCCCTGCCGGCCGCGAACAGCAGGACGGCCAGGAAGGACAGGAAAAACAGCACGTTGAGCGCGACAAGCAGCTTCAGCGAGATGGAAGCTGCACGGTCGGCGATGGCAATGACGCGTTTCATGACCCCTTTCTAAGGATGAAAAGCGGCAAAACGGTTAATTGGGGGCACGAAATTGAAGAGGTCACGCCCTTGGATGGGCCGATTCGTAGATTTCCAGCAGCCTTGCGGTGTCGACGCCGGTGTAGATCTGCGTCGTCGACAGGCTGGCGTGGCCGAGCAGTTCCTGGATGGTGCGCAGATCGCCGCCACGGCCGAGCAGGTGCGTGGCGAAGGAATGGCGCAGCGCGTGCGGCGTCGCGGTGTCGGGCAGGTTGAGCGCCGAGCGCAGTTTGGCCATGTCGCGCTGGATGATGGCCGGGTTGAGCGGGCCGCCGCGCGCGCCGCGAAACAGGAGTTCCTTGGGATCGAGATGGTAGGGGCAGAGCCGGCGGTATTCGGTGATAGCCCTGAGCGCCACCGGCAGCACCGGCACCAGCCGCGTCTTGCCGCCCTTGCCGGTGACGCGCAGCACGGTGTCGGCCTCCGAGGCCAGATCGGCGCCGGCGAGGCCGAGCGCCTCGGAAATGCGCAGGCCCGAGCCGTAGAGCAGCGTCAGCACGGCGGCGTTGCGGGCGGCGATCCAGGGCTCCTCGGCCAGCTGGCCTTCCACCGATACGACCTGTCTGGCGTCGCTCGCCGTCAGCGGTTTTGGCAGCGATTTGGGTTGGCGCGGCGCGCGCAGCGCGGCGGCGCCAGCGGCGTTGACCAGGCCACGGCGTTCGAGGAAACGCAGCAGTGAGCGGATGCCGGCCAGACCTCGGCCCAGCGTGCGGGCGCCGGCGCCGGCGTTGCGGCGGGCGGCAAGAAAGCCGCGCAGATCGGCTGGACGCAGATTGGCGATGTCGGAAACGCCGGGCGAGCCGCCGCAATGGCCGGTGAGGAAATGCAGGAACTGGCGCGTGTCTCGCTCATAGGCTTCCACTGTCTCGGGTGACAGGCGACGTTCACGCGCGAGCATCTTCAGCCAGCTTTCACGCGCCGCCTGGAGATCGGGTTTCGCCGGGATGAGGAATTCCTGCATGGCGGCATTTTCTTGTATCCGGGTTAGGAAGCGGTGAAGAGCGCGTCATTGAAATGACAGCCGCGTGGGGTTAGAGCAGGCCAAAGGATATTCGCGATGAGCAAGCCGCAAAACCCTGTCCAGATGGCCGTGATCGGCGCCGCCCATGGCATCAAGGGCGAACTCAGGGTGAAGACCTTCACCGGCGATCCGATGGCGCTGGCCGATTATGGGCCGCTCTATGCCAGGGACGGCCGCGCCTTCCAGATCACGGACATAAGGCCGGCCAACACCGTCGTCGTGGTGCGGTTCAAGGGCATCAGCGACCGCAATGCCGCCGAAGCGCTCGCCGGCACGGAACTGTTCGTCGACCGCTCGATGCTGCCGGACGATGGCGAGGAGGATGAGTTCTACCATGCCGACCTGGTCGGACTGGAGGTTCGCGACGACACCGGCACCGCACTCGGCAAGGTGGTCGCGGTGCATAATTTCGGCGGCGGCGACATTCTCGACGTGACGCTTGCCGGCCGCAAGGGCGTGCTGATCCCATTCACGCAGGCCGCCGTGCCTGATGTTTCGATCGCCGAGGGTTTTGTCCGCGTCGACCCGGTGGCGGCCGGGCTGGTCGAGGACGAGGATGGCGATGCGCCGCGCGAGGAAGACTTCGACCCGAAGGGCAGGCCGCGCGGACCGCGCGACGCCGGGGGCAACCGGTGACATTCCAGGCCTCGGTGCTGACGCTCTACCCCGAGATGTTTCCGGGCGCGCTCGGCCTGTCGCTGGCGGGCCGCGCGCTCGAAGCCGGGGCCTGGTCGCTGGAGGCGATCCAGATCCGCGATTTCGCCACCGACAAGCACCGCACCGTCGACGACACGCCGGCCGGCGGCGGCGCCGGCATGGTGATGCGTGCCGATGTCCTGGCCAAAGCCATCGACCATGCCTCACCGCCGGGCGATGCGCGTCCGCGCCTTTTGATGAGCCCGCGCGGTAAACCGCTGACCCAGGAACGAGTACGCGAGCTTGCCGCCGGGCCGGGCGCCGTCATCCTGTGCGGCCGCTTCGAGGGCGTCGACCAGCGGCTGATCGAGGCTCGGGAATTGGAGGAAGTTTCGATCGGCGATTTCATCCTCTCCGGCGGCGAGCCGGCGGCGCTCGTGCTGCTCGACGCGGTGGTGCGGCTGCTACCCGGCGTGATGGGCAATGCGGTGTCGGGCGAGGAGGAAAGTTTCGAGAATGGCTTGCTCGAACATCCGCACTACACGCGGCCGCAGGAATTCGAGGGGCGGGAGATTCCGCAAGTGCTGATCTCCGGCAATCACAAGAAGATCGCCGCCTGGCGGCGGGCGGAGTCGGAGAAGCTGACGAGGGAGCGGCGGCCGGACCTCTTCGGCGCTCAGCCCTTGCCGAAATAGTAAAACGCCAAAAACAGGCCGACGGCGACGACGAAGCCGCGCACCGCGTTTTGCGGCACGCGCTTGGCGATCCAGACGCCGGCATAGCCGCCGAGCGCACCGCCTGGAATCATGACGATCGCCTGCGGCCAGGCGACGACACCGCCCGAGACGAAGACGATGATCGCCACCGCGGCGACGACCACGGCCAGCATGTTCTTCAGCGCGTTCAGCCGGTGGTAGTCGCCGGCCTGCGTCAGGCCAAGCGTCGCCAGCATCATCACGCCCATGCCGGCGCCGAAGAAGCCGCCATAGATGGCGGTGACGAACTGTGCCAGCAAACCGGCGAGCGAGCCGACCGCCGCCTCATGATCGGGTTTTGGCGCCGGCTTCAGCCACGGCCCGGCGGCAAACAGGGCGGTCGCGCCCAAGAGCAGCCACGGCACCAGGGCGCGGAAGGACGGGTTGGACAGTGCCAGAAGGATGAAGGCGCCGGCCAGCGCACCCGCCGCCGAGATCAGGCACAGCAGCAGGGCACCGCGCCAGAAGTGGCGGATATCGGTCCAGTAGGCGAGCGTGGAGGTGATATAGCCCGGGAATTGCGTGACCGAGGAGGTGGCGTTGGCGACGATCGGCGGCACGCCGACCAGTGTCATGGCGCCGAAGGTGACGAAGGTGCCGCCGCCGGCAACCGCATTGGCGGCGCCGGACAGGAAGCCCGCCAGGAACAGCAGGATGGCGTCGAAGACAGACATGGAATGCCACCGCGGAAAACTCAGTTATGTCAGGCTTAGAAAGGCCCGAGGGCCGGCGCAACCCGGCACGAAGCGATTACGATGGTGCCATGCCGGCAAAAAAGACTCGTGCGCGGGCGTGACAAAGCGCTGAAATAGCTGTATGTGCGCGCCGAACCGGAAGAAAAATCTGCCGGACCCGTCAACAATGACGGTGTAGTCGCCCCTGTCCGATGTCTTGCAGACGAATGTCTCGGAGGCAAAGGACATAGCCGAGCGGTCAATGGTACTGCAAGGCGAGTGTCGGACGCTCTGACTGTCGGAAGAACAAGAAGTGGATTATTGAGATGGATCTCATCCGTCAGCTCGAGGCCGAGCAGGCCGCCAAGATCGAAGCCAAGCGCAAGCTCCCCGAATTCCAGCCCGGCGACACCGTGCGCGTCCAGGTCCGCGTGACCGAAGGCACCCGCACCCGCGTCCAGGCCTATGAAGGCGTCGTCATCGCCCGCGCCGGTTCCGGCTTCCAGGAAAATTTCACCGTCCGCAAGATCTCCTATGGTGAAGGCGTCGAGCGCGTGTTCCCGGTCTTCTCGCCGATGGTCGAGGGCGTCGAGATCGTGCGCCGCGGCAAGGTGCGCCGCGCCAAGCTCTATTACCTGCGCGACCGTCGCGGCAAGTCGGCCCGTATTTCGGAAAACACCGGCGTGCGCGCCCGCAAGCTCAACGATGAGGAGCGCGACGCGCTGAACGCCGAGAAGGCCCGCATCGAGGCCGAGAAGGTCGCCGCCGCCCAGGCGCTGGCGGCTGAGACGGCCGCCAAGGAAGCCGCCGAGAAGAAGGCCGCCGCCGAGGCTGAGGCAGCCAAGGCCGCCGAGGCGACCCCGGCCGAATAAGGCTTTCGGAAATCCCATTCAAAAAGGCGGCTTCGGCCGCCTTTTTTCGTTTCACCAGACTGTGAACGCTTTCAGCCCCGGAAACAGCATCCGGCAATTGACGACGCATTATCTTGTGCATTAAATAATCGCGCACAAGATAATCGGAGATTTGCAATGGCACTCTACACCACACAGGCTCACGTCACCGGCGGCCGCGCCGGCCATGGCGAGACCACCGACGGCCTGCTCAAGGTCGATCTGGCGATGGCCAAGGAACTCGGCGGGCCAGGTGGCGCCACCAATCCCGAGCAGCTTTTCGCCGTCGGCTACGCCGCCTGCTTCGAAAGCGCCATCCGCTTCGTCGCGCGCAAACAGAAGCTGCCGCTCACCGATGCCGGGGTTACCTCCACCGTCAGCCTGCTTCCCATTGGCGAGGGCTTCAAGCTCGGCGTCGCGCTCGCGGCCCAGACGAAAGGCCTTGATCAGGCGGCCGCGGAAGCGCTTGTATCGGAAGCACACAAGATCTGCCCCTATTCCAACGCCATCCGGGGCAATGTCGAGGTGGCGCTTTCGGTAAAGGCGGCATGACGGGAAAGACCACAAAGAACACCAGCGACGTCCCGGCGGAGACCGCCGGGACGGTCAAGGCGCCTCGACTCGATCAACAGCTCTGCTTCGCGCTCTATTCGGCGAGCGGGCTGATGACGAAGCTCTATCGACCGTTGCTCGATCCGCTCGGCCTGACCTATCCGCAATATCTGGTCATGCTGGCGCTATGGGAGCACGCACCGAGCACCGTGGGCGCGCTTGGCGAGGCGCTGGGCCTCGATTCCGCGACGCTGACACCGCTGCTCAAGCGGATGGAGGCGGGCGGGCTCGTCACCCGCCGTCGCGATGCCGCCGATGAGCGCCGCGTGCTGGTCGAGCCGACGGCCAGGGGCCAGGCGTTGCGAGCGCACGCGAAGGATGTGTCCCTGGCGCTCGCTTGCAGCGTGCCGCTGGAGCCTGGCGAGGCGAGAGCGCTGCACGCGACGCTCACTCATCTTGTCGCCGGCTTGCGCAACGCCACCGCCGACGACCGGTCGGCGGATGCGGAACCGCTGGTTCCGGGTTTGGGATAATTCATGTCATGCCGACCGGTGGTGTCAGCGCTCGACATCTCTCACGGGATGCCGCAGCGTTTGCCATGAGGGCGCGGTGTCCAGCCTTGAGAACTCTCCTGTCGCGATCTCGGACAGGATCGAGAGCAACGCTCCGCCCGCCGCGCGCGCCAGCGAACCGCCCAGGCTGATGCGGCGAACCCCGGCATCGGCGATCTCAGCCAACGTCAAGCCGGAAGCGCCTTGGCCCAGAACATGGTTGACGGGCGAGCCGACCGACCGGCAGATCGTCCGCAAGCCGTCGAGATCCTTCACGCCGGGCGCATAAAGCACTTCCGCGCCAAGCGCCTCAAAGCGCTTCAACCTGCGGATCGCCTCATCCAGATCGTAAGTGCCCTTGCCAAGGCCATCGGCGCGAGCCGTCAGCACGATGTTGTAGCAGCGCGCGGCCTCGGCCGCGACGGCCACGCGCGCCACGGCATCGTCGAAATCGCGAATGGGATGCAAGGGATCAGGCATCCGGTCCTCGATCGAAACGCCGGCCAAACCGGCTTCCGCCGCAAGCCTGACTGTCTCGGCGACGCCGTCGGCAGTAGCAGCGTAACAATCCTCGAGGTCGGCGGTCACCGGAAGGTGGGTCGCGGCGGCTATCTGTGCCGCGTAGGTCAAGCTGTCGTCACGGCTGATATCGTTTGCGCCGTCCTTCCTGCCGCGCGAGAACGCGTAACCGGAGGAGGTCGTCGCCAGCGCTTTGAAGCCTAGCCCAGCCATCATCCTCGCACCTGCGGCATCCCACGGATTGGGGATGATGAAGCAACCGGCACTATGAAGCGCTCGAAAGGTCTCAACTTTCTCCGCACGGGATGCCACCAGGCCAACACTCCTCTTCCAAGTCGAAGGATCCCGGAATGTGCCTCCGCTTGCACCATGCGGCAAGGGCCAGGCACTGCGCGGCCGCATGAAGGACGTGTCCTCGGCACTTGCCTGCAGCATGGGCTGGAGCCTGGCGAGGCGAGAGCGCTGCACGCGACGCTCACCCATCTCGTCGCCGGCTTGCGCAACGCCACCGCCGATGACCGGTCGGCGGATGCGGAGGCGCTGGTTCCCGGCTTGGGGTAGTCCACGCCGTGCTGGGTACGGATTATCCCTGAATTGCGGGGTTGAAGGCATCGCAATCCACTTTCGCGTGAGCTTGAGCAGCGGACCGTCTTGCATGGCGCTTGCGGAAAGCTAAAGTCGGCGCCGTCTTTCCTGCAAGCCCGGCGCATGTCCGGGCGCCTTCAATTTTCCGGAGTGTGTCATGACCAAGTCGAAACTGCTGCTGGCCTGCTTGCTGGCCCTGGTGCTGGCGCCCGCTGTCGCGTTCGCGCAGGCGCTGCCCGATCTCGGCGGCAAACAAGTGGTGGTGGTGACTGAAAACGCCTATCCGCCGCTGCAGTTCATCGATCCCAAGACGGGCAAGCAGATCGGCTGGGAATATGACGCGATGAACGAAATCGCCAAGCGGCTCAATTTCAAGGTCGACTACCGGAACACCTCCTGGGACGCGATGATCCAGGCGGTTTCCGACAACCAGTACAACATCGGCATGACCGGCATCACCATCAAGGACGACCGCAAGGAGAAGGTCGATTTCTCCGACCCCTATATGCGCTCGGAGCAGTTCATGCTGGTGCGCGGCGACGAAAGCCGCTTCACCGACGCCAAGACCTTCGGCGCCTTCAAGGACGGGCTGATCGGTGCGCAGCCCGGCACCACGCCCTTCTACACCGCCGTCTACAGCGTGCTCGACGGCAATGAGCAGAACCCGCGCATCAAACTGTTCGAGACTTTTGGCGCCACGGTGCAGGCCCTGAAGTCGGGCGACGTCGATGTCGTGCTGACCGACGGCACCGCCGGCAAGGGCTATGTCGATGCTTCCGAGGGCAAGCTGAAGCTGATCGGCGGCCCGCTCGGCACCGAGGACTTTGGCTTCATCTTCCCGAAGGGATCGGACCTGGTGAAGCCGGTCAACGCCGCGATCGCCGCGCTCAAGGCGGACGGCACGTTCGATGCGTTGAACAAGAAGTGGTTTCTTGACTACAAGATGGGGCAGTGAGCCTCCTTGCGACGTGCATTTCATGATGGTCATGCGCGGCAATTCGCGCTGAGTTTGCGCTTGAACGCCCCCCTCTGCCCTGCCGAGTATCTCTCCCTCAAGGGGGGAGATTGGCTGTTCGGCCAACGGCGCCCTCCAGTCGACGTCGATGGTTGGGGAAAGCCGATCAAATATCCGATCTCCCACCTTGAGGGGGAGATGGCTGGCAAGCCAGAGGGGGGTGCCTTGGCGCCACCCTTTCGGGACTTCCATCGCGGCGACAGCGCCTGATGGCACCGCCTTCGTCATCCTCCACCAAAGCCGAATTCCCCTGGTGGCTTGCCGCTGCCGCCGTGCTTGCACTGGCGGCCGCCTTGTTCATCGCGGCCAGCGATCTCTATGCCCAGGTCTTCGCCACGGTCGCCAAGGGCATCGGCATCACCGTCTTCGTCACCGTCGTCGCCTTCGCCATGGCGTCGATCATCGGTCTCGGCGTTGCGCTGATGGGCTTGTCGGGTTCGCCCTGGCTTCGCCAGATCGCGCGCTTCTATGTCGAGATCATCCGCGGCGTGCCGATCCTGGTGCTGTTGTTCTGGATCGCCTTTGCCGGCGCGCCGGCCTTCGTCGCGGCCTGGAACGCGCTGACCGCGCCGCTGCAAAGCGCGGGCTATCTGGGTGAGCTCCTGGTGCGCGACGTGTCGCTGTTGTGGCGGGCCATCATGGCGCTGACCATCGGCTACTCCGCCTTCATCTCGGAGGTCTTCCGCGCCGGCATCCAGGCGGTCGAGAAGGGCCAGATCGAGGCGGCCAAGGCGCTTGGGCTGAGCCGTGCGCAACGCTTCCGGCTGATCGTCTTTCCGCAGGCGATCCGCACCATATTGCCGCCGCTCGGCAATGATTTCGTCGCTTTGGTCAAGGATTCCTCGCTGGTCTCGGTGCTCGGCGTCGCCGACATCACCCAGATGGGCAAGATCTATGCCGCCGGCTCGTTCCGCTTCTTCGAGACCTATTCGATCGTGGCCTATATCTATCTCATCCTCACCGTCGGCCTGTCGCTGGCGCTCCGGGCGCTGGAGCGGCGCCTGCGCCGCCAGAACGAGGAATAGTTTTTGGGTGAGGACAGGGTTACGATCCTGTCGACACCGAGGGAGGTCCCATGATCGTCGACAAGGCCAATGCGGCGCTGGATTCCGTCTATGGCGCCGACACGCCGGAAACACTGGCGCAGGCCTATGCCGCCTGGGCCGCGACCTATGACAGCGAAACCGCCTCGCTCGGCTATCTCCTGCCGTTCCTGATCACCGCCTGGGTGGCGCGCCATGTTCCGGCCGGCCAGGGACCCTTGCTCGACGCCGGCTGCGGCACCGGCCTGTCGGGGCCGTCGCTGAAGGCGCTGGGCTATGGCGATATTGCCGGGCTCGACCTGTCTGACGACATGCTCAAGATCGCCGGCAGCCGCAACGCCTATGGCGAGCTGAAACGGGCGATGCTGGGCGGGAAGCTGCCCTGGCCGGATGGCCATTTCCGCGCCTTCTTCTCCACCGGCGTGTTCACCATCAGCCACGCGCCGGCGGCGGGCCTGCACGAACTGGTGCGCATCACCAAAAAGCGCGGCCACGCTATCTTCACCGTGCGCGACCAGGTGTTCGAGAGCGGCGGGTTTCAGGCCGTGTTCGACGAATTGGAGCAGGCGAGAAAATGGCGGCCGGTCGAGCAAAGTCCGTGGTTTCGCTGCTACGCGATCGCCGAGCCGGATGCGCTGGTGAAGACTTTTGTGTTCGAGGTGATGTGAGCTGCGAGTTCCCCGATCTTGGCTCCCTTCCTCTCCCCCGATCGACGGGGGAGAGGAAAGGCGCGAGTTCGTCGAGCTTGGTGCCCTTCCTGCCCCTGAAGATGTGTAAGTGAGGGCGGGGAGCCCGCCAGGCCACGCCGCAATTGCCGAAAAGCCAAAACATTGGTATGAGCCACGCCATGGAAGAGCTTTTTGGCGATCCGGCCTACAAGGGGTTCGTGCTGCAGGACAGAAAACGCCTGCCGTCGCGCTTCTCCGCGCGCGTCTGTGGCGCTTTGACCAGCCGACTTAGCTAGACCGCTTTCGCCGGGCCAAGGGCTTGCGGCGTCACACTCTTCCCATTCTCATATCGACGGATTTACGCACATGAGCGCACCGCGCACCCTCTACGACAAGATTTTCGACGACCACGTCGTCGACCGCCAGGACGACGGCACCTGCCTGCTCTATATCGACCGCCACCTCGTCCATGAAGTGACCAGCCCGCAGGCCTTCGAAGGCCTGCGCCTGAGCGGCCGCAAGGTCCGCCATCCGGAAAAGACGCTGGCAGTCGTCGATCACAATGTCTCAACCTCGCCCGAGCGCAAGTTCGGCATCAAGAACGAGGAAAGCCGCATCCAGGTCGAGGCGCTGGCCAAGAACGCCAAGGACTTCGGCGTCGAATATTATTCCGAGAATGATATCCGCCAGGGCATCGTTCACATCATCGGTCCCGAGCAGGGCTTTACGCTGCCCGGCATGACGATCGTGTGCGGCGACAGCCACACTTCGACGCATGGCGCGTTCGGCGCGCTGGCGCACGGCATCGGCACGTCGGAAGTCGAGCATGTGCTGGCGACGCAGACGCTGATCCAGCGCAAGGCCAAGAACATGCTGGTGCGCGTCGACGGCCAGCTGCCGGAAGGCGTCACCGCCAAGGACATCATCCTCGCCATCATCGGCGAGATCGGCACCGCTGGCGGCACCGGCTATGTCATCGAATATGCCGGCGAGGCGATCCGCTCGCTGTCGATGGAAGGCCGCATGACGATCTGCAACATGTCGATCGAGGGCGGCGCGCGCGCCGGCCTGATAGCCGCCGACGAGACCACCTTCGCCTATGTCAAGGACAAGCCGCGCGCGCCGAAGGGCGCGGCCTGGGACGCCGCGCTCGCCTATTGGAAGACGCTGCAGTCGGACGAAGGCGCGCATTTCGACAAGGTGATCGTGCTCGACGCGGCCAAGCTGCCGCCGATCGTTTCCTGGGGCTCGTCGCCCGAGGATGTCGTCTCCGTGCAAGGCATCGTGCCGAACCCGGACGATATCGCCGACGAGAACAAGCGCACCTCCAAGCAGCGGGCGCTGGACTATATGGGCCTGACGCCGGGCACCAAGATCACCGACATCGCGCTCGACCGTGTCTTCATCGGTTCCTGCACCAATGGCCGCATCGAGGATCTTCGCGCCGCCGCCAAGGTAATCGAGGGCAAGACCGTCAATCCGCGCGTCAACGCCATGATCGTGCCGGGCTCCGGCCTGGTCAAGGAACAGGCGGAAGCCGAGGGTCTCGACAAGATCTTCCTCGCCGCCGGCTTCGACTGGCGCGAGCCGGGTTGCTCGATGTGCCTTGCCATGAACGACGACCGGCTGAAGCCGCATGAACGCTGCGCCTCGACCTCGAACCGCAATTTCGAGGGAAGGCAAGGCTTCAAGGGCCGCACCCATCTGGTGTCGCCGGCCATGGCGGCGGCGGCGGCGATCGCCGGCCACTTCGTCGACATCCGCGACTGGAAATAACCTCCGGTCCACACGTTCCGATGATTGCCGGACCCCGGACCGCATTGCGGTTCCGGGGTCTTTTTCATTCGCGCGGTCCGCATATGCGTTCGGGCTTAACCGCTTGTTTGGGCTTGCGCGCTAAGGTCTTCCCTGACGTAAAGCGAGGGGAAGTCACCGTCCTTTGGACACCGGCCTGTTCATAGCGCTGCTCAATCCGACGATCGCGCTGGCCCTCGGCGCGGCCTTCTTCGTGCTATGGGCCTATCAGCGTCACCGGCCCTATCTGGCCGTGCTGGCGCTCAGCTATTGTGTCTCGGCGCCCGGCTTTCTGTTCCAGTATTTCACCTTGCCCATCGGCATGGTGCTGACCAAGCTGGTGTCCAACATCTGCTTCGCCATCGCCGGCTGCTGCCTGTCGGGCGCAATCGTCGCCCGTTATGGCCGCAAGGTGCCCTATGTGGCGATCGGCGTGCTGACCGGTGGCGGTCTGGCCTCGTTCTGCTGGTTCCTCTTTGTCGCGCCGGATCTCACTTGGCGTATCCTGGCGATGAATTTCGCCTTCGGCGGTCTCAGCCTTCTGGTGGCCGCCGAATTGCGCCCGGTGCGCAACAATGGCCCGACCGAGAAGATCCTGTTCGTGCTGTCGCTGCTGTCGGGCCTCAACTTCTTCGTGCGAACCCTCGTCGTCGTCATCGCGCACGGGCCGTTCACCAGCTATGATGGATTCTACAGCTCGTCCTACTGGACGACGGCGCTGCTGTCGCATGCGCTGCTGTCGCTGCTGATCGCGCTCTGCCTGTTCACCGCCGCGGCGCTCGACGTCATGAAGGCCCTGAAGGCCGAGACGCACACCGATCCGCTTTCGGGCCTGCTCAACCGGCGCGGCTTCGAGGAGCGCGCGGCTCAGCTCCTGCGACACTGCGCGATGGCCAGGTTCCCGGTGGCGCTGGTGCTGGCCGACCTCGATCATTTCAAGGCGCTCAACGATGTGCACGGGCATGCCGCCGGCGACCGGGTGATCGCTGATTTCGCCGCCAAGCTCCGGTCGGCCACCGGCGCGCGCGGCGCTGCCGGACGCATCGGCGGCGAGGAGTTCGCTGTGCTCCTGCCGCTCAGCGATCTCGCCGCCGCGCGCCTGTTCGCCGAGGCTGTGCGCACGCTCTACTCGGCAGGCGGCGTCGACGGGCTTCCCGCCGGCACCAAGGTCACCGCCAGTTTCGGCGTGGCGGCCCGCAGCGGCGAGGAAGCGCTGGAGCCGTTGATGCGGCGTGCCGACGAGGCGCTTTACAAGGCCAAGAAAAATGGCCGCGACAGCGTGCGCCTGTCGTACGAACGGCCCGAAACGTTGTTCGTGCCGGAGCCGTCCAAGGCCGGCTGAAGCCGTGTATCCCGCCTCACGTTAACGTCTTTTTCGCCCGTAGGTGTTTAGGTGAGACACGGGGTGCGAAAGAGATGAGCGGCGCGAACTTCATCTTGTTGATCAATCTGTCGGTTGCCGGCCTGCTGGCGGCATCCTTCATGGCGGTGGCGTTTCATGATGTCGGCCGCGCCCCCGCGCGCTGGTTTGCTTCTGGCTATGTCCTGGGCATGGTCTATTCGGCGATCGAATTCAGCATTCCCGCCTTCACCGATGCCCGGCTGCCGGTGGTCACCGCCTTCGCGGTTTTCCTGGGCGCAACAATAGCCTTCAACGTCGGACTGGCCCGCAAATACGGCGTCGCGCCGCCATGGTCGCCGATGCTGTTCTTCCTGGTCGCCGCCACCATCGTCGTCTATTTCGTGCAAGACCTGCCGCGCCAGTCGCTGGTGCGCATGATGGCCTACCAGCTCCCCTATGCCGTCATGCAATTCGTCGGATTGGCCATCGTCTGGTCGTCCAGGCAAAGGCGTGGCCGGCTCGATCGTATCCTGATGGCGGTGCTCGCCGCCAGCGGCGTGCAGTTCGCCTCAAAGCCGTTCATCGCGCATGCGCTCGGCGGCTGGGGCGCCAATCCGCAGGCCTATCTGCAAAGCAGCTACGCGCTGGTGTCGCAATCGCTCGGCACCGTCTTTGCCCTGGCCATGGCGCTGCTGACGCTGGCCATCCTTGTCCGCGATGTGTTGGCCGAAGTGACGTCGAGATCGGAGACAGATACGCTGTCCAGACTGCTCAATCGCGGTGCCTTCACGCGCCAGGCCGAGCAGGCCGTGCTTGGCGCCATGCGGCAAGGCGTGCCGGTCGCGCTGGTCATCGCCGATCTCGATCATTTCAAGAGCATCAACGACAATTTCGGCCATGCCTCCGGCGACCGGGTGATCGAGACCTTTGCCGGTTTCCTGCGCGAAGCCGCCGCCGGGCACCATGTCGCGGGCCGCATCGGCGGCGAGGAATTCGCCATCATGCTGCCCGGAACCAATCTGGCCGCCGCCCGGCTGTTCGCCGAGGGCACGCGCAGCGCATTCGGCGCGCTGCCCATCGACGGGCTGCCGGCGGACAATCGCTGCACGGCGAGTTTCGGGGTTGCCGAACTTCATCCCGGTGAAACCACCGCCGATCTCATGCGGCGCGCCGACGAGGCGCTCTACCTGGCAAAGAATGCCGGGCGTGACTGCGTCCGTGTCTCGGCCGGGCCGGGAGGCGAGTGGTCGTCCAGCGCAATCGTCATCAATTCCAGATCAGCATGACTTTGGTCGAAACGTCATCCTGATCCATCTCTTCGCCGTTTCCGCGAAACGGCGCATTGTACTAGCGGCAGGGGCTGAGTTCCGGCATCTCGCCGTCGGAAAGCCCGTACATATAGCTGCGGCCTTTGACGAAGACCGGCGGCCGGTAGCAATCGCCATAGCCTGAAATCTCGTCGGATTCGTTCTGGTAGATCACCTTGGGCTGGCCGGCGCTGGTGTAGTCGGCCAGCTTCTTGGCCAGCTTGCCTTGGCCGACGATGATGCGCTTGTAGCCGGCCGCGCTGTCGATGACGAGATTGCCGAAGGAATCGGCGTAGACGCGATCCTGGTGGCGTCCATTGGCCAGCGTGGGCGTCGCCAGGCCGGCGAGCGAGACGGCCACGATAAGCGCCGAGAGGCGTGATCTGCTTGAGTTCGAACGCATGGTCTTCCCGATGGTTAGAGGCCAAAGCGCGTCGAGACACGCTTTTTGGTTACTTGTCTGGATGCATGTCGTTGCCCCAAAACCGCTGACGCACTTTTGGGCGACATGCATGGCTCCTCGAATCAGAAATTAACCTTTTCTTAACCTTTGTTAAGAGGCCGGCGCGTTGCGCGGCGATGTCTCGTCAAACATGGTTAATTCCC
This sequence comes from Mesorhizobium sp. WSM4310, assembly GCF_007003935.1. Lineage (NCBI taxonomy): Bacteria > Pseudomonadati > Pseudomonadota > Alphaproteobacteria > Hyphomicrobiales > Phyllobacteriaceae > Mesorhizobium > Mesorhizobium sp. WSM4310. Next base: position 6,180 of record NZ_VFTA01000027.1, on the reverse strand, counting down.
GACTGGAGTGAAAACCCGATAGCCATCATTCGGCCATGCTTGGCGGCACCATCGCGGCCGGCATCGAATGGACTTAAAGGCAGCCTCGGGGCAACCTTGATCTGGGCGCAACATCGTGGCTAGTCTGCCGCGCGGGAGGACAGCATATGGGATTACGCCGGACGGTTCGGGTGTCCGTTTTCCCGTTGCTTGCCGTCGTTGCGGCCTGTGTGCCGCAGGATGGCGCGCCGAAGGCGGCCAATGTCGTCCCGCCTGCGCCGGCTCGGCAGTCCATCGCAGCCGCGACGCCCCCGGCATCGGCGCCTCCTGCACCGGCAACCAAGATCACCACCGACCTCACCGCGCCGCGATCCATAGTGGGTACGGCAACCTATGGATGCGGCAATGGCAGCGCGATCACCATCCAAAACCTCGGCTCGTCGTTGCGTGTGATCGAGCCGAATGGCGCGACCGAAGAGTTTGCGGCGTCGCCCGCCAACCAGTCCAGCCGCTACCAGGAAGCCGCCACGCATAACGCAATCGTGATCGACGGGCGTGAGGCGCTGGTGATGAAGAGGGGCTCGACGCCGCGGACCTGCAAGCGCTAGGCCGCACGGCCAAGAAGTCGCTTATGCTGCACTGCAGCGATATCGAGCCGGCCTTGGGTCCTCCACCCCTAATCGATTGAAGCCCGAGCCTGTCTTTTTGTCAGACTAAATGACGTTTCCAAAACGATTTTCTGGCTTTGACGCGGTGCAAAAAGAGCATTAGAAACCGCCTGTCCGAAGTCGCAACCGGAAGCGGCAATGCCGCGTTTCCATCTGAGGCTAAGCGCGTCGCGCCGAAACGGATTCATGCGACGCGCTCTGGATTGTTGTTCTGTGCATGCCGTCCTCGCAAAACCGAGGTCACTTTTGGGCGACATGCACGAAGACGCCGAACCTGGGGGAGCCATGAGCAAATCACCAGCCACCCGCGAATTCGCCAGACGTGAACGGCCGCTTTCGCCGCACCTGACGATCTACCGGCCGCCGGTCACCATGACGATGTCGATCATCCATCGCATCACCGGCGGGGCGCTTTATTTCGGCACGCTGCTGGTCTCGGTCTGGCTGATGGCGGCGGCGAGCTCTCAAGGCGTCTTCGACTGGGTCAACTGGGCCTTCGGCACCTGGCTCGGCCGGCTCATCCTGTTCGGCTACACCTGGGCGCTGATGCATCACATGCTGGGCGGCGTGCGCCACCTGGTCTGGGATACGGGCGCCGGGCTGGAAAAGCATACGGCCTCGAAGATCGCCTGGGCGACACTTGTCGGCTCGGTCCTGCTCACCCTGCTGATCTGGATCGCCGGCTACATGGCGCGAGGAGCCTGATCATGAGCGGCAAGAGCAATACCGACATGCGCACGCCGCTGGCGAAAGTCCGCGGCCTCGGCTCCGCCCGCGAAGGCACCGGCCATTTCTGGCGCCAGCGGCTGACGGCCATCGCCAACATCCCGCTGATGCTGTTCTTCGTCGGGTTCCTGATCGCGCTCAACGGCGCCGGCTATGCGGAAGTGCGCGCGGCGCTCGCCAATCCGTTCGTGGCGCTGGTGCTGGCCCTGGTGCTCATCTCCGGGCTCATCCATATGCGCCTCGGCATGCAGGTGATCATCGAGGATTACATCACCAGCGAAGGCTTGAAGCTGGCGACGATCGCGCTCAATACATTTTTCACCGTAGCGGTCGGCGTCGCCTCGATCTTCGCCCTGCTCAAGCTGGCATTCGGAGGCTGAGTTGGCCAAGGACGCGAAATCAGCCAAAATGGCAGGCTATAATTTTGTCGACCACAAATTCGACGTGGTGGTGGTCGGCGCCGGGGGGGCGGGCCTGCGCGCCACGCTCGGCATGGCCGAACAGGGCCTGCGCACCGCCTGCATCACCAAGGTGTTCCCGACGCGCTCGCACACGGTGGCCGCGCAAGGCGGCATTGCCGCTTCGCTTGCCAATATGGGTCCCGACAATTGGCAATGGCATCTCTTCGACACCGTCAAGGGTTCGGACTGGCTGGGCGACATCGACGCGCAGGAGTACATGGTCCAGCAGGCGCCTGCCGCCGTCTACGAACTCGAACATTACGGCGTGCCGTTCTCGCGCACCGAAGAAGGCAAGATCTATCAGCGGCCGTTCGGTGGCATGATGATGAATTTCGGCGAAGGCCCGCCGGTGCAGCGCACCTGCGCCGCCGCCGACCGCACCGGCCACGCCATGCTGCACACGCTCTACGGCCAGTCGCTGAAGAACAACGCGCAGTTCTTCATCGAGTATTTCGCGCTCGACCTGATCATGGAGCCGGACGGCACCTGCACCGGTGTCGTCGCCTGGAACCTCGACGACGGCACCATCCACCGCTTCTCGGCCAAGATGGTGGTGCTGGCCACCGGCGGTTACGGCCGGGCCTATTTCTCCGCCACCTCGGCGCACACCTGCACCGGTGACGGCGGCGGCATGGCGGCTCGCGCCGGCTTTCCGCTGCAGGACATGGAGTTCGTGCAGTTCCACCCAACCGGCATCTACGGCGCCGGCTGCCTGATCACCGAAGGCGCGCGCGGCGAGGGCGGCTATCTCGTCAATTCCGAAGGCGAGCGCTTCATGGAGCGCTACGCGCCGTCGGCAAAGGACCTTGCCTCGCGCGACGTCGTCTCGCGCTGCATGACGCTGGAGATCCGCGAAGGCCGCGGCGTCGGCCCGAAGAAGGACCACATCTTCCTGCATCTCGACCATCTCGACCCAGCCGTGCTGCATGAGCGGCTGCCCGGCATTTCGGAATCGGCAAAAATCTTTGCCGGCGTCGACCTGACCAAGGAGCCGATCCCGGTGCTGCCGACGGTGCACTACAATATGGGCGGCGTGCCGACCAATTACTGGGGCGAGGTGCTCAACCCGACGGCAAGGAGCCCGGACAAGGTGTCGCCGGGCCTGATGGCGGTCGGCGAGGCCGGCTGTGCCTCTGTCCACGGCGCCAACCGGCTGGGCTCGAACTCGCTGATCGACCTGGTGGTGTTCGGCCGCGCGGCGGCGATCCGGGCCGGCCAGGTCATCGACCGCAAGTCGGCGATCCCCGCCCCCAACGAGGCCTCGGTCGAAAAGATCATGGATCGCTTCGACCGGCTGCGCCACGCCAATGGCTCGACGCCGACGGCAAGCTTGCGTGAAAAGATGCAGAAGGCGATGCAGGAAGACGCCGCCGTGTTCCGCACGCAGGAATCGCTCGAAAACGGCTGCAAGCGCATTTCGCAAATCTGGGGCGAGCTCAAGGACATCAAAGTGTTCGACCGCTCGATGATCTGGAATTCGGATCTGGTCGAGACGCTGGAACTGGAAAACCTGATGGCCAACGCCATCACCACCGTCTACGGCGCCGAGGCGCGCAAGGAGAGCCGCGGCGCGCATGCGCGTGAGGACTTTTCCGCGCGCGACGATGCCGCCTGGCGCAAGCACACGCTGGCCAGGGTGAGCGAAGACGGCAAGGTGACGCTCAGCTACCGGCCGGTGCACACCGAGCCGCTGCTGGCCGAAAAGGACGGCGGCATCAGCCTCGCCAAGATCGCGCCCAAGGCCAGGGTGTACTGACAATGGCGCTGGCGGCCACGGGATATTCCGGCAAGCCCCTTCCGGCCAAGCTCGGCCTGAAGGACGGTATGACTGCCGCCTTCATCGCGCTGCCGCCGGAGCTCGACGAACTGGCCGGCGCCGTCGATTTCGCAGAGGTCGATCGGCTGGCCGAATGGTCCGACATTTCGGGTAGCCATCAAAGATACGATGCCGTCCACGCCTTCACCAAACAACGCGCCGAGATCGAGGATCGCCTTGGCGACGTCGAGGCGGCGATCAAGCGTGACGGCATGGTCTGGGTGTCGTGGCCGAAGAAGGCATCGAAAGTGCCGACCGACGTCACCGAGGGTATCGTGCGCACTGAAGCGCTGAAGCGCGACCTTGTCGACGTCAAGGTCGCTGCCGTGAATGAAATCTGGTCCGGGCTGAAGCTCGTCATCCGAAAGGACCTGAGGTAATGGTCGAACTGACGCTCCCCAAGAATTCGAAGATCCAGCAGGGCAAGACCTGGCCGAAGCCGGAAGGTGCCACCAATCTGCGGGAATACCGCATCTACCGCTGGTCGCCGGACGATGACGAGAACCCGCGCATCGACACCTATTTTGTCGACATGGACGATTGCGGACCGATGGTGCTCGACGCGCTGCTGTGGATCAAGAACAAGATCGACCCGACGCTGACCTTGCGCCGCTCCTGCCGCGAAGGCATTTGCGGCTCCTGCGCCATGAACATCGACGGCTCCAACACACTGGCCTGCACCAAGGGCTGCGACGACATTTCCGGTGCGGTAAAGGTCTATCCGCTGCCACACATGCAGGTGGTGAAGGACCTGGTGCCCGACCTCACCAATTTCTACGCCCAGCACGCCTCGATCGAGCCGTGGCTGAAGACGGTGTCGCCGCAGCCGGCCAAGGAATGGCTGCAGAGCCATGAGGACCGCGAGAAGCTCGACGGGCTCTACGAGTGCATATTGTGCGCCTGCTGCTCGACCTCGTGCCCGAGCTACTGGTGGAACGGCGACCGCTATCTCGGCCCGGCAACCCTCTTGCAGGCCTATCGCTGGCTGATCGACAGCCGCGACGAAGCCAAGGGCGAGCGGCTCGACAATCTCGAAGACCCGTTCCGGCTCTATCGCTGCCACACCATCATGAACTGCGCGCAGACCTGCCCCAAGGGTCTCAACCCGGCCAAGGCGATCGCGGAGATCAAGAAGATGATGGTGGAGCGGCGGGTCTGAAGCTGACGTTACCCGCTGACTTCTCCCCGGATGCCGTCGCGGCCATCCGGGCGCGACTCGATCTGGTGCGAAGCCGGGGTGTAAGAATCCTGTTCGCCATCGAAAGCGGCAGTCGCGCTTGGGGGTTTCCGTCTCCCGACAGCGACTATGACTGCCGGTTTGTCTATATCTATCGGATCACCTCGTGCTGCAGCAGCCGCGCGACGTGATCGAGTTTCCGATCGAAGGCGAGATCGATGCGGGTGGCTGGGATCTTCGCAAGGCCTTGCTTCTGGCGCTCGGCGGCAATGCCGTCATCGTCGAGTGGGCAAAGTCGCCCATCGTCTATGAGGAAATCGCAGGATTTCGTGCGCGCCTTCTCGACCTGCTGGCCGAAATCGTCGATCCAGTGAAGGTATCGCACCACTATCTTGGGTTGGCGCGCTCGCATGTCGCCAAGATCGGCAGTTTCTCAGGCGAGGTGAAACTGAAGAAGCTGTTCTATCTGATCCGCCCGCTGGTGGCTCTCGATTGGATGGATCAGCGTGGCTTTGCCCGACTGCCGCCGATGAACCTTGGCGAATGCCTGGACCAGACGGACGTGCCGGCGCCGGCAGCAGAAGAAATCCGCAGCCTGATCGAGCGGAAAAGCCGGACGCGGGAGATGGGGTCCGGTCTCATCCCGACCGCGATCGCGCGCTATCTCGAAGGGCGCTATGGTCATCACGCAATGAACCTTGCCGCCCCGGTGCGGGATGATGCCCATCAGGCGCGCAGACATGCCCTTGCGACCGCGTTTTGTCGCCAGGAGGCCGACGACTTTCATGAGCGAAGACCTTCCCATCCTCTCCCCCATCGAGGCGCGGGTGCTCGGCTGCTTGACTGAAAGAAGGAACTGACGAACCGCCCAAGCTGCTTGAGCAGAAGGGGCCGGTGTAGCCTATGTCCAGCTCTTGTGCCGAACACGGTCCGCTCAGATGGCCCGGCGGGTCTTGCTGGCTGCGCTGCGGTCCAGCTAGCCAAGTGTGGCTGCCCGCGACCGATCACGTTTCAAACATGTCGCTTACTAGTCAGGGCGCCAAGGGAGTCTCGGCGACTAATATTAGCGTCAGCTTAAGTAATTGATTGCTGTATGCGCGCGATTACTGGTATTGTCTTAGTATAGTTTTAAGCAGTCGTCGATATTGCCTTTCGATACCATGGTTCGAGTGCAAAGCAGTGCGCGGCTTCATCGTGAATGGGTATTCAATATCTGGGCCATTGATCAGCGCCACAACAGTCGGATCGTTCACCTGGCTTGTGTCGCTGATCTATTTTCAGGAGAAGGGGCTGCTTGCGGTTCTCGGCCTGGGGGTTTTGATCGCGCTTCTCTGGCTTGACGGCTTCCGGGAC